>JACQOV010000012.1 GCA_016202395.1 Deltaproteobacteria bacterium | reverse complement strand
GAGCGGAGCGAAAGGGGCCGAAGCAATCCCCTGGAGATTGCTTCGCTTCGCTCGCAATGACAAAGTAGGTTTTTTCAACAGACTCCCAGTTGTTTAATGCAAATCTTGTGCCAAGTGGGGTCGTCTCCCGCACATTTTTTTGAAGTCGTTGATTTCAAAGGATATTTTTTACTTTCTGAGAAGAAAAGCCCGATTTTTCGAAGGGGGTCGCTTGTTAAAGATTTTGAACAATCTAACAGAGGAGTCTTCTCAACTCTCTATTTTCATTGGTCTTTTTGTTGTTAAGAAATTTTAACAGAGGGTTGTAAAGGGATATTCACAGTCTAACCGGATCAAGCCGCAGCCGGGCCTTTGGTTTTTTGAGTGCGCAGCCACCAGAACAGGCCTACTCCAGTAACAAACATGAGAGCAGAGATAAATTGTGAAGTGGAAAGAAAGCCTACAGATCCGCGGATTTTGTCTCCTCGAAAGAATTCGATCACGAATCGGTTCACACTATAGATCATAAAAAAGAGAGCCGTCTCTTCTCCATGGATGATCTTTTTGTATCGAGCAAACCATTTAAGGAAGAGAAAGATCACGAGGCCATTCAAAGATTCATAGAGCTGAGTGGGATGAACCGAAACATTAGGGCCAAAGGCAGCAGCGGCTGGACTTCCCGACGGAAATGTAACCCCCCAAGGGGCCTCGGTTGGCTTCCCGTAGCAACAGCCGGTTCCCACGAAACAGCCCAGAGCGCGATGAATCGCAAGACCGAGGGCCGCGTACGGAGCAATGATGTCGAGGTAGACAAAGCCCGGAGCCCTCTTAGTGCGCAGATAAATCCATCCGCCGATCACGGCTCCGATAAGCCCGCCGTAGTAAACCAGCCCTCCCTTCCAGATTTTGAATATCTCCATGGGGTACTGCAGGTACTCGTCCCATCGGGTTAGGATGAAAAGGATTCTGGCGCCAAGAATGGAGCTGATCAAAACCCAAAAGCTTAAATCCAGAGTGATGATCGGGTTTTTTTTCTCTTTCTCGGTTCTTTTTAGGGCGAGGTAGATAGCGATGGTGAAGGAGAGGGCCATCGCGACCCCGTAGGTATAGATCTTAATATCTCCGAAGTTCAGCAGAATCGGATGCATTGAGGTCTTAAGCTAGCAGACAGAGCTTTGTGTTGTCAATCGATTTGGGGTTCCCGAGGGGCATTCTTTGACAAAGAGAGGGTGTTGGAATACATCTTGAGGTCATGCGGAAAATCCTCTCGAAGATAAGGGAAAAGGAGATTGGGTTTTGCTTCTGTGGCACGGGAAGACCTCCCCACTGGGGAGGGATTTTATGGGGAGTAGACCCCTTCCTCACGATCACGGCGTATGGACGTCAGGTGACGATTCAGGAGAGAGGTAAAACCACCACTTTTGAAGCAGATCCTCTTTTAGAGTTAAGAAAACTCTTGGATCGTTATTCTACCGAAGCCCCTCACCCATTCCCTCTCCCCAGAGGGGAGAGGGTTGAGGGTGAGGGGAAGAGTTATGGCGCTGCGGTTGGTTTTTTGGGTTACGAACTCTGGTCTTCCTTAGGATTGGGAATCGAATCCCAAAGGGGTCCCACCGAGCTTCCCACACTCTTTTTTGGTTTTTACGACAAGATGGATCACTTCCCCTTTTTCTCTCCTAAAGTAAGAGGGGGAGGTCGGGGGAGTGATCTTGAATCTTTTTCAAATCTTTCGCGCAATGCATACATGGACAGAATCAAGAAAATTCAAATCTATATTGCTGCCGGCGACATCTATCAAGCCAATTTGACTCAACGATTTACGATCCCTTGCTCCGCTTCGTTAGCCCAAGCTTTTCTAGGTTTGTGTAAGAATCATCCCGTCCCTTACGGAGCTTATTTACGCTGTGGAGATTTAGAGATTCTCTCGAATTCCCCCGAGTGTTTTTTAAAGTACGATCCTCAAACACGTGTCTTGGAAACCTGGCCGATTAAAGGGACGCGACCGCGAGGCGCGACAACTGTGGAGGACGCTCGGCTTTGTGAGGAGCTGCTCACTTCCACCAAAGATCGCGCTGAAAATCTCATGATCGTCGATCTAGAGCGAAACGATCTCAGTCGTGTGTGCGAAATCGGTTCGGTGCAGGTCCCTAAACTTTGTGAGGCGCGCAGTTACGGGACGGTTCATCATTTGGTGTCACAGGTGCGTGGTAGGGTTCGAGAGGATTGTGATCGAATCGATATCCTTCGCGCCTGTTTTCCTGGAGGGTCGGTAACTGGAGCCCCTAAGTTGCGCGCGCTCCAGATTTTAGAGGAATTGGAACCCTCGCCTCGGGAGGTGTACACTGGCGCCATCGGTTATTTGGGTTTTGATGGGAGCCTGCATTTCAACGTTGCCATTCGAACTGCCTGGCGCATTGGGGATAAACTTTGCTATGCTGCGGGGGGTGGGATCGTTGCCGATTCGGATCCTGAAAAGGAGTATGAAGAGTCTTTACTGAAAGCTACTATTTTGCAATGGATCCTACGGTTTCCCCTCACCTTAGGTCCTCTCCCCTCTGGGGAGAGGAAAAAGAAGAAGGGGGAATCAATGTCTTTTTCCTCCTCTCCCCTCTGGGGAGAGGATTGAGGTGAGGGGATATGATCATTTGTATTAATGGAGAATTCTTAGCAGACGATAAAGCCAAAGTTTCCGCATTTGACCGAGGTTTTCTCTATGGTGATGGGGTGTTTGAAACATTGCATTCCTATGAGGGAAAAGTTTTTGAGTGGAGCGGGCACTGGCGTCGCTTAGAGTCCTCCGCTCAATTTATTGAGCTTAAACTCGACCATTCTTCGGAAGAGATTCACGGTTGGGTTCAAGAGTTGCTTCAAAAAAATGATTTATTGAGAAAAGAGGCTGCGGTTCGCATTGAAGTGACACGAGGTGTTTCTACTTTGGATTATGCGGCCGAGCCCGATCGGCCCACGTGGGTCGTTTTTGTAAAACCTGTGGATCGGGTTGAGATTGAAACCTGGCAAAAAGGGATTCGGTGTGGCAGTGTTGAGGCCTCGTGGCTTTCTCCGCAACTCTCGCATCACAAAACCATTAACTATCTTCCGACGGTCATGGTCTCCCGGATTGCAAAAAAGAATGGCTGGTTCGAGGCCTTTTTTGTCGATGACCCTGGGTATGTTTTAGAAGGGGCCCGAAGCAATATTTTTATCGTTGAAAAGGGGACTCTCAAAACGCCCCCTTTGCGAGGGGCTGTTTTGGCTGGGATCACTCGACAGACTGTCCTTCAATTAGCGCGCGAGGCGGGTATTCCCGTTGAAGAAACGATGATCCATCGCGATCAACTTTTCAAGGCGGACGAGGTTTTCATGACCAGCTCGATTGTCGAGATCGCCCCCATCCTGGAGTTTGATGGCCGGAAGACAGGAGATTCTTCCCATCCTGCAATCTCCTCCCTCCAACGGGCCTTTCGAAGACGAATCCAGACTATTTAGGGCACCTCTAAAAACTATCTTCTACTGCAAAAACGGGCTCTGGCCTGCGACTGCGTCAGATTTCACAAAAAGTCCTCAGCGTAGCACTTTGGCTACGCTTGCGGGCTTTTTGTTCATCTTCCTTGTCTCGGCTCAGATCCTGTTTTTTCGTGACGAACATAGTTTTTAGAGGTGCCCTT
>JACQOV010000008.1 GCA_016202395.1 Deltaproteobacteria bacterium | reverse complement strand
TTGGGGAGTGGGTGGGGGTGAAGATTTGTGATAACGGTTGTGGGATGAGCCCGGAAGGATTAGGGAATCTGTTTAAGAGGTTCCAGACCACCAAGGAGGTGGGCAGAGGAACCGGCCTGGGTTTAGCTTTATCCAAGGAGACGATGGATAAGTGGGGAGGACAGATCGAGGTGGCGAGTCAGATAGGAGTGGGAACTACCTTTACGTTGCAGTTTATGGTAGTTAAGGAATTGGACCTAGAAAGGGGGGACTAGGATGGAAAAGTCAACGATTTTGTACGTGGACGATGAGGCGCATCAGTTAAGGACGTTTGCGACGTACATGAGCGAGTATTTTAAGGTATTCACGGCGGAGACGGGAGCCAAGGGGTTGGAGTTATTGAGGCAGCATCCTGAGATTCGGGTGGTGATTACGGATGAGAAGATGGATTCGATGAGCGGGATTGAGTTCTTACAGGGGTGTCAGAAGGTGGCTCCGGAGGCGCCGAGGATCATGTTGACGGGGCACGTCAGTGAGGCGCTGATGAAAGAGGCGATTAATGCAGGGCATGTGGACCATTTTTATGAAAAGCCCATTGACCGACGGATTTTGGAAGTGGTGAGGGGGATTCAGAGTGCGGTGGAGACCTGCATTTTACGGCAGGTGGTGAAGCAGGGCCATGAGGAGTTGCGAGCGGCATTGGTGGAGGTGAAGGCCTCTAAGGAGAAGGACATCGCGATTGCGCGGCTGGAATCTCGGCAGCGGATTGTGGATGAGATTGGGCACCATGTGAACAATCCTTCCACGACGGTCTATGGCTTTTATCAGGTGATTGGCCAGCGGTTGGGGGCTTATGGGGAACAAGCGAAGAAGGGGAAGGTGGGAGAGAGGGAGTTGAGGGAATTGGTCGAAGGGTTGGTCAAGATCTGGAAGGATTATATGGAGCCGGATATGGAGCGGTTGATTCGGCACTTGCAGCGATTGGATCGGTTTATTCGGGATGAGAAAGATCCGGTGGGGGATGTCAACACCCCTTTACAGGAAGAAAAAAATTTAAGGAAAGGGCGCCAGAAAAACTAACGGGGGATACGGTGGGTTTGGGGCAGTGAGGTTATGATCAAAGATCAGCACATGGCAGTGGAGAAGGGGGGAACGATCCATCCCAGGAAAAGATCGGTGAGTTGGGTGGTGGGGTGGGATGCTCTTCCCTTGTCGCAGGTGAGGAGGATTCGGGAGGTTTTTGAGGAGACGCGCAATTACTCGGAGACGGCTCGTCGCGTGGGGGTGGCTTCCAAGACAGTGCGAGAGTACGTGGGGAAGGGGAAAGGGAAACTGCAGCAGAGGCGGGTCTCCGATGGAGATATCTGGAAGATGATATTGGAGGTGGGGGGGAACCTCTCGGAGGCGGCCCGTCGGCTGGGATATCGGCAGACCAGTGCGATTGGGCATCGTCTGAAAAGAATGGGGCGGAGGCAGTTATTGCGTATTCGATATCCTTTACCCAAGGGGGTGGGGGTTCGGAAGAAGCTTGATTTTCAAAGGGATCTGTGGCCTCGGATTCAGGAGATGCAGGGGAGCGTGCCGGGGGTAGCCAAGAGATTAAAGATATCGATCACGACGGTGTGGAGATTGATTGAACGGGCCTATCCTCGGGGAGATAGTTTTGAGGAGCGGCGGCAAGCGTTTCGGGAGGATTTTCCGAATCCTCCGCTGATGCGGTCGGAGGTTCAAAAGCCCAGAAAGTATCAGGGCCTCCCTTTAGAGAAGGTGGAGGAGATGCGGAAGATCTTTGAGAAGACCCGCAATTACACGGAGACGGCGAAGCGGGTGGGGGTGTATGTGTCAACGGCGATCAAATATATTGGGAAGGGGAAGGCAAAGGAGAGAATCGTGGAGAATGATGAGGAGGTTTGGCGGGTGGCGACCGAGGTGGCTCATGGGAATTTAGCGAAGACCGCCCGGATCTTGGGGTATCGGGATAGTACCACGCTCATGGATCGGATTAAGAGGATGGGGCGAGGGGAAGAGTTTTACAAGAGGTATCGATCCCTTCCGAAGAGGTTGACAGGGGTGCAAAGAACAGTGTAGAAAAGATTTGAGATGAAAGCTCTTCGATCCATCCTTTTCGCAATCAGTGTCTTTGCGGCGTCAATCTCTTCACCCTGGGCGGGGCAATGGGGGGTGTTGACCGAGCTAGGCTTAAGTCAGTTTACGAAATTGAAGAATGTGGATGGGAGCGCGTTTGGGTGGAGCATTGGCGCGGAGTACTGGCCGGTGGAGAGGCTTGCGATGGAGTTTCGCTATCTCTCCGCCTCTCATGAATATTCCGATCCGTTTCTCGGATCGATTGCCAATCAAACGGGCGCTGCCATCCTCGATAATGAACTCGATTTTACGGCTTTTATCTTCGGCGTCAAAGGGGCTTTTTACGAGGATGAAAATTTCCACTTCTGGGGAAACTTTTCCATTGGGGATTACACTAAAAAGATCGACGGTGAGATTGAGGACGCGGATCTGGAGCTGAGCTTTAGCGACGTGGGGATAGAGACCTCTGTGGGGATCGATTATATTCTGCCCAGCCACATCTCCATTGGGATCGCGCCCCGCTACACCTTTATTTTAGATGATTCAAACTCACAGCATCTGGGGCTGTTTCTTCGTTTTGGCTATTTCTTCGGCGCCACGCAGTAGGGTGAACGATGACAATTCATTCCTCTATTTCTCCTTCGGAAAATAAGCTCCCTCAGTATCATGACGAAAGTTGGCATACCCCTGAGGGACGATCCATTCGTGAAGTGGTTTTTGGCATGAACGATGGTTTGGTCACGACGGTCGGTTTTCTTGCGGGGGCCACAGGAGCCTTGAAAGAGGGGGGCTACGTTTTATTAGTGGGAATCGCGGAGGTCATTGCAGGAGCCATCTCGATGGGGTTTGGTTCGTTCTTAGCAAACAAGGCGGAAAGGGATTTTTTCCAGAGCGAGATCGATCGAGAGAGCCGTGAGATTGATCAATTTCCTGAGCGTGAAAAAGAGGAGATCCGAGAGATCTATACCGATCGCGGTTTTTCTCCAGAAGAGGTCCAGATGATTGTAAAACGGATTACTTCGGATAAAAAACTTTGGCTTAAATTCATGGCGCGAGAAGAGTTGGGGATTGTGTCCGAATCACTGGTCCATCCTTATCGAGCGGGGATGGTCATGGCCGCCTCTTTTGTTGTGGGTTCGATCCCTCCTTTACTCCCTTATCTTTTCATCTCCCATCCGATGTCGGCTTTGAAGTGGGCGATACCTCTTTCGATGGCGGCCCTTTTTGGGATTGGGGCTGCAAAAACTCGTGTTGCCAAGGGGAGTGTGTGGAAAGATGGGCTTCTCTTTCTTGCCTTGGGATCTTTGGCAGCCGGGATGGGTTACCTGCTGGGGGCTGTCGTCGGAAATCTATTTGGCCTGTGACCCCCATCTCCAGATCCCCTTCATGATGAAAGGGGGCTCTGAGGAGTCCTCCGAGAAAACTTCAGGGTTCGCAACGAATTTGGGGTGACTTCCTTCCAGAGCGGTTAAAAGATCCTCCGAGGCCTGAAGAGCCATCCGACGTCGAGTCTCCACGGTAGCGCTCCCAATGTGGGGGACGATCAGGCAATTTTCTAGAGTGAGAAGCGGGTGGTCTGAAGGAATCGGCTCGGGATCGGTCACATCCAGGGCTGCTCCCGCGATCCATCCCTCTTTCAAAGCGAGGGTAAGAGCCATCGAATCCACCACCGTCCCTCGCGCGGTGTTGATGAGGAAAGCGGTCGATTTCATCTGTTTTAGCTCTTTTTCTCCAATCAGACCCCGTGTCTGGGGGGTCGAAGGGGTGTGGAGCGTAAGATAGTCCGATTCCGTTAAGAGCTCAGGGAGGGTTTTGTATTCAAACCCATAAATCTCCTCTTCGGAGATTTTGGGGGTTTGCGAATGGTAAAAGATTTTCATCCCAAAACCTTTGGCCCGTTTAGCAACCTCGAGGCCAATTCGGCCCAATCCGATAACGCCGAGCGCTTTTCCCCAAAGGTCGTGTCCGAGCAGAAGTTGCGGTTCCCAGCCTTTCCAAAGCCCTTTTCGAACAAATCGTTCCCCTTCGGAGATTCGGCGGGCAATCCCCAAAATCAGAGCCCACGTTAAATCGGCTGTCGCGTGTGTGAGCAGATCCGGTGTGTGTGTGACAACGATCTTGCGCTGGGTAGCTGTTTTGAGATCGATATTATCGAGCCCCGCCGCATCATTGCTGATGGCTTTCAGATCTGGTATGGCATAGATTAATTCCGCGCCGATCTGCCAAGTTAAGAGAGAGAGAATCCCATGAACTCCGGGGGTGAAGGGAAGGAGCTCCTGCCATTTTTTGGGAAGTCCTGTCGGTTCTAGGACGAGATCTGCCTTCGATCGCAAGAGATCCAAGGCTTCTGGAGGGAGTTTCGCTGTTGTGAGCACTTTCATCAGGATGACTTTCTAATCAACTTAAAAAAATCCACATCATCGAGGAGCGGCTCAATTCGTTGTTGCCATGGGCCATGCCACTTTTCTAAAATCCGCTCCGCGGGGGATCTTTCCTCTTGGGTGATGAGTTCCATCAACGGTTCCAGAAACGGAGCCTCCTCTTCTCGCTGCTCTTCTAATCCTCTTTTGGCGATTTGCAACAGGTCTTTTGCGATCTGCAGAATCGGCTTTCCGCGAAATTTGGTTTTAAGCCCCTCTTTCGGAACAGCGCGATAGGCAGCCATGCGTTCTTCCCACGACCCGTCTTTTACAAGATCCCAGGCCTGTTTCATGGCGGAAGCGCTGTAAAGAATCCCCTTCCACAACGCGGGGATGGAGAAGAGGAGCTCTGGGGAGGGGCTGTCGCTGGAGCGGAGCTCTAGGTAAGGATGAAATCGAACCTCTAAAAAGAGTGTGGACAGATGAAGCTCCCAATCGGCGTAAACAGGGGTGTGGCCTTGGTATCCTTTCTCAAGGAATTGCTCGAAAGGGATCGGATCCATGGGGATCCAATCCCCTTTCCTTTGGATAAAGATCATCGGCATTTTAAGGGCGTATCCAATATAGTCGTCCAGATTAAACGAGTTTGAAAACGCTTCCCTCAAAAGGCCGCAGCGAGCCGGATCGGTATCGAGCCAGGCTTGAGCTCGAAAGCTCAAATAACCATTGGGTTTTCCTTCTGCAACAGGAGAATTAGCGGAGATCGCTGTAACGATGGGGCTCAAGGCCATCCCCACGCGAAATTTCTCGCAGGCGTCTCTCTCATCCGAATAATCGAGGCTCGTTTGTATGCCCGCAGTCTGTTTCATCATCACAGGTCCGAGAGCGCCGGTTTTTTTGAACCGCTCCGACATGATTTGGTAACGCCTTTTGGGGATCCACTCTATCTCTTGCAGCGAACTCACCGGCTGCATCCCTAAACTCAACCATCGAATCCCAAGGGCGCTCGAAATCGGGACAAGTTCTTGAAGATGTCGTCGGAACTCTTGGAGACAGCCGTGAAGGTTGGGGTAAGGGCAAGTGCTCAGCTCGTGTTGGGCTCCGGGTTCCAAAGTGATTGAAGAGCATTCGCGGTAGAGCGCCAGGACATGGTCTTTTTCGTGCATCGGTTTCCAGCCAAAGTGATCGATCAAGGATTGGTGGACTCGATCGACGCTGATAGGGCCGCTGTAAGGGAGAGCTTTTCCAGTGGGATCAAAGACCCCGAGTTTTTCGATCTCAACTCCCACTTGCCAAGAGGAGGAGGGTTTCATGGCCCTTTCGAAAGAGTTGCGGAGATCGGATCTCTCCAGGCGCCTTTCTTTATCGGAAACGGGTTTAACCATCGGTCGGAATCTATCATGCGATTTTGGCGCTGTCCATGGGGTGTAGCCCTTGCCCACCCCCAGTTTTTAGGTCAAGAAATCCTTTTTGCTCACGCAAGAAATTTTTAACCCCTCTAAGGGAGGTAGTTCTCTGAACGAGCGGTTCATTTCGAGCCGTGCCCGCCAGCCCGCATTGCTGCGCAAAGCGCTGCTGGCGGGCTAGGCGAGAAATGCTAGCGAGTTCAGAGACCTACCTCCCCATAGATAATATAGACAGGGGCTCCTAAACCTTGTATGTTAAAACCTCAAACGGGAGGTTTTGAACACGTGGTTCGAGTTCGACAGGCCAAAGGATTCTTGGCGACGCAAAAATTTTTCTCGCTTCCTTACCATCTTTATCGCAATAACCCTCATTGGGTTCCTTGCTTGTGGATGGAAGATCGATCCATTTTGAATCGGAAGAATCCCTTCATGGAACGGGTCGAGCTCCAACCTTTTCTCGCTTATCGAGGGTTAAAATCGACGGGACGAATTGCCGCGGTGATTCACCGAGGATACAATCGTTTTCATCGGGACAGGACCGGGTTCTTCTCCTTCTTCGAATCGATTCCGGACGACGAGGCCTTTGGTTTTCTCCTCGATGCGGCCGCGGGTTGGCTTAAAAAGCAGGGGAGAGAATCGATGCGGGGGCCGGTCCACTTTTTCAGCCCCTTCAATTGTGGTCTCCTCTCGGAGGGTTTTGATGCCATTCCTTCCATCGGCCTTCCCTATCACCCCCCGAGCTATTCTGCGCGCCTGGAGCATTTTGGTTTTAGATCACAGCGCGAGCTCTATGTTTATCAATCGAAGACAGGGCTGTTGGATCCAGAGGTTCGCTCTAAAATCGAGCGACTTGAAATTCCACGAGGAGTTCAAATCCGGCCTCTCAGCACTGCCTCCTTTCGGGATGAAGTGCTAAAAATCCATCAAGTTTATCAAAAAGCGTGGATTGAGAAGTGGGGGTACGTGCCGGTTTCTCCTCAAGAGATCCTGTGGATCGCCGATCGGATTCGCCCTTATCTGGATCCGAATCTGGTTTGGGTTGCGGAATTTCGAAATGAAATGATCGGCTTTGCTATGGCGCTTCCCGATTTTCATCCTATTCTTCAAAAACCGGTTTTGCGCTCTCTTTCTCCTGCTCTTGTTTCTCGTCTGGTTCGATTGGGGGATTTGCGTTGCGCTCGGGTGGTCGCTGTGGGAGTTCTCCCTGAGAGGCAACGAGCGGGAGTTGGATCGCGCCTGGTTTACAAAGTGTGGGGAGAGGCCCTCCAGTCCGGTTATCAGACTTTGGCTTGGGGAGGGGTTCCTCAAGGGGAGGATCACCTCCATCGTTTCCTTCATCGGTGGGGGGCCACCATCGATCAAACTTATCGTATTTACGAGCGATCATTGTGACATTGAACACCTTCAATTCTGCCCTAAAAGACGGCGACTTTATCCTTTTGATCGATCGCAAAGAACGGCAATATTTGCGTCGCTTGACCCGAGGGAAAGTTTCCGAGATTCGCGGTGTCCGAATTGCTCATGATGAAATCGTAGGACAGGAGCCCGGATTTACCCTAGGAGATCGAGCGCAGTTTATGGTCCTTCGACCCCGCCTCATCGATTACGTGATCCTCATGAAAAGAGGGGCTCAGATTATCTATCCTAAGGACATCGGTTCCATTCTTCTTTGGGCGGATGTCTTTCCGGGGGCGACGGTGATCGAATGCGGCCTAGGTTCGGGGTCTCTCACCTTGCATCTTCTAAGAGCCGTTGGCAAAGAAGGGAAAGTGATCTCTTATGATAGAAATCGAGATTTTGCTCGAACCGCCATTCGCAATATTTCCGATTTTATGGGGGCGCCGGAAAATTTTATTTTTAAAGAACAAGATGCCTATTTAGGAATTGAAGAGCGAGAGGTAGATCGCGTGATTGTCGATCTGCCAGAACCTTGGAGTGTGGTTCCTCACGCGGCCCTGGCTTTGGCCACCGGTGGAATCTGGCTTTCGTACAGTCCCAATGCTCAGCAATCTCAGCAAGTTGTTTTCGCTTTGGAGAGCTCGAAGAGTTTTTGTTCTCTGGAAAATTTTGAGGTTTTACAGCGTTTCTGGACTATCCAAGGTCCTAGCTTGCGGCCGGACCATCGGATGGTGGCGCATACGGGGTTTATTACGGTCGCTCGAAAAAGAAAGTAAGAGATCGCATCTCCTTGCGCGCGTTATTTTTAATCTTTGTTTGTTTTGGCTTTTTGGCTTTTCCCTTCAAAGCCTTCTGCCAAGGTTTAACCGTGGGCCGGATTTTTATTGATCGGATCAACATTTTTGATCCGACATTTTCAGATCAGCGACATCTCTTCTATCAAACGGTGAACCGTTTGCACCTCGTGACTCGGGAACCAGTGATTGCGCGAGAGCTCCTTTTCAAAGAGGGGGACATTTTGGATCCAAAGTTATTGGAAGAATCTGAAAGAAACCTCCGGGAATTGAGTCTTTTCCAATCGGTTCATATTTTCCCGCTTCCAGAAAAAAATGGAGTTGCCGATATCGTTGTTCAGGCTCAGGATGCATGGAGCACAGAGCCTCAGCTCAATTTTAAGGGAACAAGCGAGGGAACGGAGTCCGCCTTGGGTCTCTTGGAGAGGAACCTTTTAGGTTATGGCAAAACAGCCAGCATTTTTTATTCCAATGAGACGACACGCGAAAACATGGAGTTCCGTTATTTCGATCCGCGGCTTTTTAGCAGCCGCTATCGGTTGAATCTGAGATATGAAACCCGATCCGACGGTTTTTTCCTTTCAAGCCGGTTTGACCGCCCCTTCTATGCCTTGCATACCCCTTGGGCGATGAGCCTTTTGTGGAGGGGTTGGGATCAAACCGATACACTCTATGAGTCTGCGGAGGCCGTTTCCTCTTTCGGTGAACAGGCCCGACTCTTTGAAACCCTCTATAGTCGCAAGATTGCGGAGAGTGGGAATACTTATCATCGCTTGTCTTTCTCTTACCTTTATGAGGACGATGATTTTACTCAAACCGTCTCAACCGATCCCGACCTATTCCCCGAAGATCGTCGATTCAGTCGATTTGGATTGGCCTACCAGCGGATTGAGGATGGCTTTATCAAGGTGAATTATATTAATGCTTTTGAAAGAGAAGAGGATGTTAACTTGGGGAACAACTTTATTGCTTTCGCGGGTTATTCTCCAGAAATTTTAGGAGGAGATCAAGATCGGCAATTTTTTGTGGTTTCGGATTCTCAAGGCTATGAGTTTGGATCGAGACATTTTGCTTTAGCAGGAGCCTCTGTGAGTGGGCGTCCCACCGCGGAAGTTTTCGAAAACACGGTTCAGATTTTTCAACTTCGATATTACTACTACTTTGCCGCTTTGTTGCGTCAAACCCTTGCTGTTAACGTGGAAGAGGTTGCCTCATGGCATTTAGATCCAGAGCGACAATTTGTTTTGGGCGGAGATAGCGGACTGCGGGGTTATCCCAATCTGCAGTTTACGGGAAACAAGTATTTGTTGCTCAATGTGGAGGATCGGATCTTTTTCTTAGAAGACTTTTTTCACGTGGTTTCTCCAGGGGCGGTTGTTTTCTTCGATTCAGGATATGTGTGGCCGGAAGGGGCAAATTTTAATTTGCAAGATTTGAAAAGCGATGTGGGATTTGGATTCCGCTTTGGTTTCACTCGTTCGACAAGCCTTAATGTTATTCGTCTCGATTTCGCATGGGCTTTGAACGATGTCGATGGGGAGCAGGGGTTTGTGTTTTCATTTGGCTCGAGCCAATCCTTCTAAAAGTGTAGGAGTGTGGAAGGTGGGAACGCTGAATCATTTAACGATACGAGGGGCAAGGCAGAATAATTTAAAAAACATCTCGCTCGATATTCCCCACAATAAACTTACAGTGATTACCGGGGTGAGTGGTTCTGGAAAATCTTCACTTGCCTTTGATACCCTCTTTGCCGAGGGGCAGTGGCGCTATGTCGAATCTCTCTCCACCTATGCGCGGATGTTTATTGAAAAATTGGATCGGCCCGATGTCGATGAGATCGGAAATATCCGACCTGCCATCGCCATTGAGCAGAAAAATCCTGTTCGAACCTCTCGATCGACCGTGGGGACTGCGACGGAACTCTCGGATTATCTCCGCTTGCTCTACGCAAAGATTGGCAAGATCCATTGCGTAGAGTGCGGAGTGGAAGTTTCTAAAGAGACCCCGACCTCGCTTGCGGATAAAACCATTGCTCAGTATTCGGGCGATAGAGCTTTCGTTCTTTTCCCGCGCCAGTGGCCTCCCCAGCAGACCTTTGAGGAGCTCAAATCGGAATTGTTGAAGGAGGGATTTCTCCGGATCAAGGTCGGCTCTCTTGCGCAGGATTTGGAAGAGCCCCATCTTCAACTTCGTCGTGTCCACGCGATTTCAGTGGTGGTGGATCGTTTAGAGATCTCGGAACAGGGCCGCTCCCGGTTAGTGGAAGCGTTTGAGACGGCGTTCCAGCGAGGCCAAGGGACGGCGCAGATAGAGGTTGTGGGGCGCTCCCTGGAGAGCTTCTCCTCCGAGAGGAGGTGTCGCCAATGCGGTCGTCGTTGCGAGTCTCCTCACCCCCTCCTTTTCTCGTTCAACTCTCCGCTGGGGGCCTGTTCTGTGTGTCGCGGTTTTGGAAATATCCTTCGGTACGATCCGGACAAAGCGATCCCCAACCGCTCTCTTTCGCTTCGTCAAGGCGCCGTTGAGCCATGGACGAAACCCGCTTATCGAGGGTGGTCTGAGCAGTTAGCTCAGGCCGCCCCACACTATAAGATGGATCTCGATACCCCTTGGGCCCGTCTGCCAAAAAAGATCCAGAAATTGGTTTTTGAGGGAGGAAGAACTTTTTATGGAATCGACGAATTCTTCCAAAAGCTTGAAGAGAAGCGATACAAACTTCATGTGCGCGTTTTTTTAAGTCGCTATAAATCCCCTTTTATCTGTTCTGAGTGTCAAGGGATGCGTTTGAGACGCGAAGCGATGAGTGTCCGGATCCATTCTCTCTCGATTGGAGATTTCTGTCGAAAGACGGTGGACGAGGCCTCCGAATGGTTTAAGAAAAGAGAGTGGACTCGCATGGAGCGTGAGATTGCTGAGGAAATCCTAGGTCACCTCTCGGCCAAGCTTGATCTGCTTCGTCGTGTGGGCCTCCATTATCTCACATTGGATCGGCAGACGAAGACCCTTTCCGGCGGAGAATCTCAACGGATTGCTTTGGCCAATCACATCGGCTCCAAGCTTGTGGGGACACTCTATGTTCTCGATGAGCCGACGATTGGTTTGCACCCCAGAGACACAGAACGGTTGGCCTCTTTGGTTTACGATCTCACGCGGCAGGGGAATACCGGCATTGTGGTGGAGCACGATCGAACCCTCATCGAGAAAGCGGATCACATTGTGGAACTAGGGCCTGGAGGAGGGGAGGGAGGGGGGAATGTCCTTTTTTCAGGGTCGTTTGAAGATTTTCGCCGATCGCAAAATACCCTCACGGCTCAATATCTCAGAGGAGAGCTTGAGATCCCGATTCCTGCGAAACGTCGCCCGCTGGGCCCTCAATGGCTTGTGGTGGAAGGGGCTAGTGAACATAATCTTAAAGAGATCGATGTGCGGATCCCTTTGACTACCTTCACTTGCATCACCGGTGTTTCAGGAGCGGGCAAGAGCACTTTGCTCTATGATGTTCTCTATGCCGCGCTGGCCCGGATTTTCAAAATCGAATTCCCGCCGATGGGGCGTTTTAAAAAAATCTCAGGCATGGAATATCTTCAGTCGATTCGGCTGATCGATCAAGAGCCGATTGGGAAAACCCCTCGTTCCAATCCGATTACTTATGTGAAAGCCTTCGATGAGATTCGAAGGATCTTTGCCTCTGTCCCCGAGGCTCAATGGCAAGGCTTGAACTCAGGCCATTTCTCTTTCAATGTCGAGGGGGGGAGATGCCCGCACTGCCAAGGGGCTGGGAAAATTCGTCTGGAGATGTATTTTTTTGAGGATATCTATGTCAGCTGCGATCGTTGCCAGGGGAGACGTTATCTTCCCGAGGTCCTGCGAGTTCGCTATCAGGGGAAAAACATCTCGGAGGTTTTGGAAATGACGGTGTCGGGCGCCGTTCCGTTTTTCAGGGATTATTCGTCCGTTGTGAGGCCTCTTCATCTGTTGGACGAGATGGGATTGGGCTATCTCCGATTGGGCCAACCTGCCACAACCCTTTCTGGAGGAGAATCTCAGCGCTTGAAAATTTGTGCGGAGGTTCAATCTCAAAGCCAGCGCGGAGTTCTCTACTTATTGGATGAACCCACAACCGGTCTTCACACCCACGATGTTCGAAAGCTTTTGCAGATGCTTCAAAAATTGGTTTCTAACGGCAACACCGTTGTTGTGGTGGAACACCACCTCGATGTCATGAAAGTGGCCGATTACATCCTCGACCTGGGGCCCGAAGGAGGAGAAGAAGGAGGGAGGCTTGTGGCTGTTGGAACTCCTGAAGAAATAGCCCAAGTCCGTCATTCCTACACCGGCCAGGCTCTCCAACCGCATCTTCGATCTCTTTCTGTCTCATGAATTTCCACTCCATTGTGGTTGACTCTCGACCTCAAAGAAGCAACCCGTTGCGGAATTGGTGAGCGGCGGTTTCAGGTTCTTGGAAAGGCTCATGAAATAGGCTCGCCACTTTTTCAAGCCCGATCTTCCCCTCTGAAAAACGCTGAAATAACTTATCTCCCAAGAGATAACCCCAATGCCTCGAGATCTCAAAGTAATAGCGTCGATCCTCTTGGCCCCATTCCTGAATTTTTTGATTGGGGTTCAAAAGATGTTGATAGGGATGCGCGATCCCATACCAGGGGTTCCCTTTAGCGATGGAGGGGACTTTCCGTTTAGGGTTAATCAGTTTCGATCCGAAAAACCCAAGGGCTTTTCTCCAGGCGCGATGGAAGAAGTAAGGAGGCTCTAGATAATCTTGGATCGGGTAGTCGCTGGTGGCATGGTGGATGAATTCAGCGGCCTCCTCTGCCGCATGGTTCACATCGAGGCGCGCCAAATAGATGATTTTTTTCTCAGGGAGATAGCAGCTTTTGCTATGCAGGATCCATCGTCGAATTTCCCATTTGCGAAGCAGGGCATAACGATTGAGAAAACGGAGATCGTCCATCGTGTGGACCTCAAAACCTTCGAGACTGACAGAAGGGAGCTTCAAAAACTCTGTGATCCGTTGCGCGAATTGGGCAATCTCGTGGCTGTAATCAAATGCCGAGTGAGAGTGTTCTTCGAGATCGCATTCGTTGTAATATTTACATAAAAGATCTTCGCCATATTCCAACCACAGCAGGTACGATTGCAGTTTAATCCATGGGGCGGAATTGATAAGGCAATAGGCGTTTGTGGACAATTGGACTGCCTCTGTTTTGTCTTCAATCCCTCTGTTGGCGAGTTTCCAGTACAGGGACTCGTTATTCTGATAGAGGACGAGAAGGCGTTGGGTTAAATTTTTTCTTTGAACTTCTTCTTGGACAAAACACGGAATTCCTTCCTTTCTTAAGTGGAGGTCTCCGTAAAGAACCAGGAGGATAGCCCCCGGATTCTTCTCGACAAGTTTCACGATCTCCTTGGCCCCTTTTTGATCCCGCTCTTTCAGAGAATCCTTGGAGTGGCGCGCAGGGAAATTGATCCCAAACACCGGGATTTGGCGCTGTTTGGCAAATTCGAAGATCGGTTTGTAATTCACCCAATTAAAAGGAAACGTCGTGTGATAGCGGATCGCGTTCAGAAAACTCTTCTCGTTGATCTCCCCTTGGAGGTATCGATCTAGAATCGGTTGATCTTTGCGATAAATGAGTTCCATTGCGAGAATGACTTTCCGCTCTTGAGCCACGATTCCTTGAAGAATCTTTAAACAGGATTTTTGCGATTGTCGCAGTGTGTGGTAATCTCCTAACAGAACGATACAGGACTTAAGGATTTCTTCAAGAATCTTAGGCATGGAGGCGATCTTTTGGATTCTTTTAAAAGAACGCTCATACGATTGGAGGGCTCGCTCTAAATTCTTAGGAGGAGGGCCCACCCGTTCACGCGCCTCTCGTTGAAGATCTCTAAAGATCCGACGTTGCATTCGAATCAGATGAAGCCTTCCCTTGGACGGTTGGGACTGTAAAAATGAATATTGATTCATTTCTTAAAAGATGATAGAAGTGATAAGATCACATTGTATCACAATTCATTGTATCATGATTAATGATGGTTTTGCCATCGGGGAGGTTTTGCGTGGAGACAACAACCCAAGAGATGATTCGAGGGGGAAGTTTTTTGTGGGATCCGGTCTCGAAGGCCGATCCTTTTATTGAGGCGGAGGTCTCGGAGGAGCATTTGGCTTTTATAGAGACCATTAAGAATTTTCTGCGAAAAGAGATTTTTCCTCTTCACGATCAGATTGATGCCAAAGAACCGGGGTTAATGCCAAAATTAATTAAGAAAGTAGCGGAGTTAGGCCTTTTCCTCTTTGAGATTCCGGAAGAGTACGGCGGTTTATCACTCCCTAAAACGGTCGGTTTATTAGGGGCTCAGCGCCTTTCCACCTCGCCTTCACTGTCGGTCTCCTGTGGCGCTCATATCGGTATCGGCACGACCCCTATTACTTTTTATGGATCTCCGGAACAAAGAGCAAAGTATCTCCCGTTGATTGCTACGGCAGAAAAGATCTCTTCTTATGGCTTAACGGAGCCTGGAGCGGGATCCGATGCCTTGAGCATTAAAACCACAGCAAAGCTTAGCGAAGATGGCAAATACTACATTCTTAACGGCGCCAAACAGTTTATCACCAACGCCGGATTCGCGGATTTAATGATCACTTATGCCAAAGTGGATGGGGAGCATTTTACAGCCTTTATCATTGAGACAAAAAATCCAGGAGTTCATATTGGAGCTGAGGAGAAAAAGATGGGGATCAAGGGATCTTCCACCTGTTCGGTGACATTGCAAGATTGTAAGGTTCCCGTTGAAAATGTTTTAGGGGAGATTGGGAAGGGGCATTACATCGCTTTCAATACCCTCAATGCGGGGCGGTTGAAATTAGGGATTGCAACCGGAGGGACTGCCAAGCATGTTTTAATAGAGACCCTTCGATATGGGATCGAAAGAAAACAGTTTGGAACGCCGATCGTTGAATTTCAGGCTATGAAATCGAAGATTGGCGCTATGGCAACGCGAATCTATGCTTTAGATAGCATGGCTTTCCGCACCGTGGGGTACATCGACGTGGCCATTGCGACGCTTGAAAAAAACTCTCCAGATTATTACAAGAAAGCGGCTAAATTTTTGGAAGAATATACCACAGAGGCCTCTGCTTTAAAGGTTTTTGGCTCTGAGATGCTCTCCGCTGTGGTGGATGAGGCGCTTCAGATGTACGGTGGCTACGGTTTTATCCAAGATTACCAGGTGGAACGTTACTATCGCGATTCTCGGATCAACCGGATCTTTGAGGGGACCAACGAGATCAACCGGATGCTGATTCCCGCGATGCTCCTTCGCAAGGCCTTCAAGGGGACGATCCCGTTGTTCGATGCCATTGCGCAAGCGACCGAGGAGGTTGCCAGTGGAACGCCTAAAGGAGCGATGGGTGAGGGGATGCTCGCGGAGCAGATTCAAGCGTTGGAGCAGGCCCGAGCCTATGTCCTTTATAGCACGGGGCTCATTGCTCAGAGGTATGGCATGGAACTGGAAAAGGAGCAGGATCTTTTAATGACTCTTAGCGATAACATCACCGATATTTACGCCCTGGACAGCACGGTGGCTCGGGTTCGGAAACTTGCGGTCCTAAAAGGGGAGGCTACCGCCGAAATCCCTAAGGCAATCGCAGAGGCCTTTGCGACAGAAACCATCGATCGGCTCGCAGAGCGAAATCGCCGCGCTGTTGCCGCCATCTTTTCGAAAAATGAGCTTGCAGAGGAGCTCAAAAAGATTGCGACGTTTCTCCCCTTCGTGCCGGCCAATCTTACAGCGCTTCGAGGGAAGATTGCTGATCGACTCATTAGCGATGCCGATTGGACTTTGTCACCGTGGTAGCGTAAAAATCGTCATTCTGAGCGTAGCGAAGAATCTCGGGATACTTCGCTTTGCTCAGGATGACATGCAAGTTTTCATATTGGCGTCAGGAATCTCCTTTAGGACCTCTTTTCGTCTATAAAACCTCCAAAGGGGTTTGCGCCATCGATTTTCTCCCCCTCACCCCAACCCTCTCCCCAAAGGGGAGAGGGAGAAGGCCTGCCCTGAGCGGAGTCGAAGGGGTGAGGGGATCCCAGATGAAAAAGGACCTCAGAATCGCAAAACAGCTCAATCAATATTTTCAAGGGAAACGGAAAATATTTTCTGTTCCTATCGATCTTTATGGGGTGAGCGGCTTCTCAAAGAAAGTGCTACAAACCCTTACTCATGAAGTAGGTTTTGGTCAAAAAATTTCCTATGGAGAACTTGCTTCCAGAGTCGGTCAACCCCAAGCTGTGCGCGCCGTGGGTCAGGCCATGCGAAAAAACCCCATCCCGATTGTGATCCCTTGCCATCGAGTGGTCGCTTCCGATGGTTCTCTTGGAGGTTATTCTGCAGGTCTTCACCGCAAAAAGAGGCTTCTCATGATCGAGAAAACGACGGTGTAATTTTCCTCGATTTTTGCTACACTCACTCTCCTTTAAAATACGAATGATAGAAACAGTTCTCAAACAGAGAATTCTTGTCCTGGATGGGGCGATGGGGACGATGATTCAGCGCTATCGCCTGAAGGAAGAGGACTATCGTGGAAGCCGATTTGCCGATCATCCTTCTGATTTAAGAGGGAATAATGACCTCTTAGTTTTAACGCAACCTCAGATCATTCGGGAGATTCATAGCCAATACCTTGAGGCGGGAGCCGATATTATTGAAACCAACACCTTTAACTCCAACGCCATGTCGCAGTCGGATTATAAGCTGGAATCTCTCGTTTATGAACTCAATTTAACGGCGGCAAAGTTAGCGCGAGAGGCGGCCGATTCTTTCATCTCTAAAACTCCGAAGAGGCCGCGATTTGTTGCGGGAGCCATCGGTCCCACCAATCGAACCGCCTCTCTCTCTCCGGACGTAAACGATCCTGGTTTCCGAAACGCCACCTTTGAACAGCTGGTTGGGGCCTACACGGAGGCCATTCGCGGGTTGATCGATGGGGGTGTCGATTTCCTTTTAGTCGAAACCATCTTCGATACACTCAACGCCAAAGCGGCCCTCTTTGCCATCGAATCTTATTTTGAGAAACACTCTCTTCGTCTCCCAATTATGATTTCGGGGACGATTACCGATGCGAGTGGTCGCACCTTGTCGGGTCAGACAGATGAGGCTTTTTGGAACTCCGTTCGGCATGCTCGACCTCTGGCAATCGGTTTCAACTGTGCTTTAGGAGCCAAGCAACTTCGACCCTATCTGGAGGACATCTCTAAGATCGCCGATACTTGGGTATGTGTGTATCCTAATGCGGGACTCCCCAACGAGTTTGGAGAGTATGACGAATCGCCGCAGACCATGGCTCAAGAGATCGAAGATTGGGCTCAAAATGGTTTTCTAAATATGGTAGGAGGTTGTTGCGGAACGACCCCCGATCATATTCGTGCCATTGCACAGGTTGTGGCAAAGTATCCTCCTCGAGGGATCCCTACCCTCGAAAACAGATGTCGATTGAGTGGATTGGAGCCTCTCAACATTGGCGAGGATTCCCTCTTCGTCAATGTGGGGGAGAGAACCAATGTTACCGGTTCCGCGCGATTTAAAAAATTGATTCTCGAGGGGAATTATAAAGAGGCTCTGGAGGTGGCTCGACAGCAAGTGGCTAGTGGAGCGCAGATCATTGACGTAAACATGGATGAAGGACTTTTGGACGGAGAACGGGCTATGACGACTTTTCTAAATCTCATCGCTGCGGAACCGGACATTGCGCGTGTTCCGATCATGATCGATTCCTCGAAGTGGAACATCATTGAAGCCGGGCTTCAATGCATTCAAGGGAAAGGGATTGTGAACTCGATTAGTTTGAAAGAAGGAGAACAAAAGTTCATCGAGCAAGCCCGGCGGGTTCGAAAATATGGCGCTGCTGTGGTGGTGATGGCCTTTGACGAAAAAGGGCAGGCCGATAGCTTGAAACGAAAGATTGAAATTTGTGCCCGATGTTACAAAATCTTAACAGAAAAAGTGGGTTTTCCGCCAGAGGATATTATTTTCGATCCGAATATCTTTGCGATCGGCACTGGGCTTGAAGAACACAACAACTATGCCGTCGATTTTATCGAGGCCGTGCGAGCCATCAAAAAAACGCTCCCTCATGCTTTGGTTTCGGGTGGGGTGAGCAATGTTTCTTTTGCCTTCCGTGGCAATAATCAGGTTCGTGAGGGGATCAATACCGTTTTTCTTTATCATGCGATCCAAGCCGGCTTAGACATGGGGATTGTCAACGCCGGCCCGCTTTCGGTTTATGAAGAGATTCCGGTGGAGCTGCGCGAGAAGATTGAGGACGTGGTATTGAATCGTCATTCGGACGCGACCGAGCGTTTGCTGGGAATCGCGGACAAGTACCCAGGGGAAGGGGTGAAGGTTTTGCGAGAGGCCGATCTGGCCTGGAGAGAGTGGCCTGTGGCCGAACGATTGAAACACGCTTTAGTCCAAGGAATCGATCTGTATATCGAGCAGGACACGGAGGAGGCTCGGAAGTTATTGGAGCGCCCGCTGCAAGTGATTGAAGGGCCTCTCATGGATGGGATGAATGTCGTTGGAGATCTTTTTGGATCGGGAAAAATGTTTTTGCCCCAGGTGGTGAAATCGGCCCGCGTGATGAAAAAATCGGTCGCTCATCTCATCCCCTTTTTAGAAAAGGAGAAAGCGGGACGGAATCGATCTAAAGGAAAGATTGTTATGGCCACCGTCAAAGGGGATGTCCATGATATTGGGAAGAACATCGTTGGTGTGGTATTGCAATGCAACAATTTTGATGTAGTGGATCTTGGGGTCATGGTTCCCGCGGCAAAAATTTTGGAGGTCGCGCGTAACGAGAAAGCCGATGTGGTCGGTCTTTCCGGCTTGATTACCCCCTCTCTGGATGAGATGGTTCACGTGGCTAGAGAGATGCAACGGGAAGGATTTCAGCTTCCGCTCCTGATTGGAGGGGCCACAACCTCGCGCGTTCATACGGCCCTCAAGATTGAACCCGGCTATTCTAAAAATGCCACGATTCACGTGAAGGATGCCTCGCGAGCGGTGGGAGTGGTCCAAAATCTTTTGAGTTCAGAGCTTCAAGAAGGTTACGTGGCGCGGATTAAGGCCGAGTACCAATCCTTGCGCGAAACCCACAAAGGGAGAAGAGTAGCCACTCCCTGGGTTTCACTGACTGAGGCCCGTCGAAATAAAATCCCCATAGGATGGAAAGGGTATATCCCTCCCGTTCCAAAGCAAGGAGGCATCCAGGTTTTCAACCATTATCCTTTAGGGGAGATTCGCAGATACATCGACTGGACTCCGTTTTTCCATGTCTGGGAGCTCAAAGGGATCTATCCCCGAATTCTTGATGATCTCGAGGTGGGGAAGACCGCTCGAAAACTTTTTGAAGAGGCTCAAGAGTTGCTTGATCGTATTGTGAACGAGAAATGGCTCACGGCGCGCGCTGTTATTGGGCTTTTCCCAGCCAACTCTGTGGGGGATGACATCGAGATTGATACGGATGAGGATAGAAAATCGGTAGGGATCACTTTGCATCATCTCCGAACCCAAACGGAGAACTCTCCGGGTTGTCCCAATGAGTGCCTGGCCGATTTTGTGGCTCCTAAAGAGACCGGATTGGCCGATTACCTCGGGGCGTTCGCTGTGACAACGGGGATCGGAATCGAATCGAGACTCGCAGAGTTTGAAAAGGCTCACGATGATTACAATGCGATTTTGCTCAAAGCCTTGGCTGATCGACTCGCTGAAGCCCTTGCCGAAAGGATGCATGAACGGGTTCGAAAAGAGTTTTGGGCTTATATGCCGGATGAGAGTTTAACTCACCCTGATCTCATCGAAGAAAAATACCAAGGAATTCGGCCAGCTCCTGGCTATGCCGCCTGCCCTGATCACACAGAAAAGGGATTACTTTGGAAACTTCTACAGGTGAAGGAAAACACCGGAATTACGCTGACTGAAAATTATGCGATGTGGCCTGCCGCCTCCGTGAGTGGCTGGTACTTTTCTCATCCCGAATCGCGATACTTTGGTGTGGGTAAAATTCAACGCGATCAAGTCGAAGACTACGCCCGCCGCAAAGGGATGAATCTTCCAGAGATGGAACGTTGGCTCTCCCCGAATCTGGACTATGATCCTTAGGAGTCGAAAATCAATTCCGCAGGGGTTTGCCTTTGGTGAGGAGATGCTCCATGCGGGCCTGTGTTTTCTCTTCGCCGCAGAGGCTTAAGAAAGCCTCCCTCTCTAGGTCGAGAAGTCGCTGTTCTGAAACCTTTTGGCTCGGCAGGATGTTTCCTCCTGTGAGGACAAACGCAAGTTTCTTTCCGATGAGAGCGTCATGCTCAGAGATCTTTCCCGTCATTTGAAGATCTTTAATGGCAGATTCCAACACTAAACGGCCGCTCGGACCTGGAAGTTGGATATCGTTTAAAGATTTGGGTTGCTGATAGTCTTTGGCCATCTCTAAAATATCTTGTTTGGCATCAAAGAGGAGTTGGTCTCGATTCATGCTGATCCGATCTTGCGGATTCATGTAGCCAATCTTTTTTGCCTCTTTAGCGCTCATCGATACTTTGGCAAAAGCGATCGTCTCAAAAGTTTGGCGCACCGAAGGAAAAGGGCCTTTCTGCGTGTAATTTTTCATATTGCGGATCAGGAGTTCTTTAGTTCCGCCTCCTCCTGGAATGAGCCCCGCTCCAACCTCCACCAGCCCCATGTAGAGCTCCCCATGGACTCTCATTCGATCCGCCCCCATCGCCACTTCGCAGCCCCCCCCGAGCGTCATCCCAAAAGGGGCGCACACGACAGGTTTTGGAGAATAGCGGAGCGCCCTATTTACGTTTTGAAACTCTCGGACGATCCGCTCGATCTCTTTCCACTCTTGTTGCCGTGAAACCATGAGGAGGAGCATCAGGTTGGCCCCCACGGAAAAATTCCCCGCTTCATTTCCAATCACAAGCCCCGCGAAATTCTTTTTCACCTCTTCGAGCCCTTTCCACATCATCGAGATGATGTCATCATCAATCGCATTCATCTTGGTTTGGAATTCCAAACAGGCAACACCATCGCCCAAATCAATCAGGGAGGCCCCCGTGTTGCTTGCAATCATTTTTTTACGATCTTTGAGATTGGCAAGGATGATAAACTCGGGTCGCTCTGGGAGAGGCTGATACGATTTCGTTTTAAGATCGAAGTAGCTGGTTTGTCCCTCTTTTCGACGATAGAAATTTCCCCCTCCGCAGCGATAGCTTTAACCCAATTCGGGATCGGGGTCCCTTCTTCTTCCATCCGTTTAACCGATTCTGAAACGCCGATGGCATCCCAGGATTCAAACGGCCCTAATTCCCAGTTGTAACCCCACTTCATTCCGTTATCGACATTCACGATGTCGTCGCTAATCTCAGGGATACGCCGGGCCGTGTAGGCCAGTGTATCCGCGGTTACCTTCCAAGCAACCTTCCCCGCTTTATCCTGCGCAAAAGTTACAAACTTGACGCGTTCTCGCACATCGTCAATGTTTTTAGCCTCTCCCAGCGAGTCGATCCGAACCTTTTCTTGAGGTTTGTACTCCAGCGTTTTGAGATCGAGCGAGTAAATCTCTTTTTTGCCGTTGATCTTCATCTTTTTGTAGAATCCTTGGCCGGTTTTATCCCCGAGATATTTTTTCTCCACCATCTTTTCAAGAACCGGAGGGACCTTAAACATCTCTCGGCTTTCATCTTCGGGAACCGCCTCATAGAGATTTTTGGAAACGTGAACTACGGTGTCGATTCCCGCGATGTCTGCCGTTCGGAAAGCGGCGCTTTTGGCTCTTCCTAAAGGAGGGCCAAAAATCTTATCGATCTCCTCGATCGAGTATCCCTGTTCAAGGGCTGCGCGGATCGTGGCCATCATGCCGTAGACGCCAATCCGATTGGCGATGAAGTTTGGCGTGTCTTTGGCGTAAACGATCCCTTTCCCTAACCTCTCTTCAGCAAAGTGAGCCATCTGTTTCGAGATCGTGGAGTCGGTTTGGGCCCCTTCGACGATTTCGAGAAGCTTCATGTAACGGACCGGATTAAAGAAGTGGGTAATGAGAAAATGTTCCTGAAAATCTTTGGATCGACCTTCCACCAAGGCTTTTAGCGGAATCCCAGAAGTATTAGAACTCAAAATAGATCCCGGCCTCCTATTTTTCTCAACCCAATCAAAGACCTTCTTTTTGATGTCGAGCCGTTCAATCACGACCTCGATGATCCAATCGGCCTCGCTGAGCCAAGCGCTGTGATCCTCAAAATTCCCAGGGGTGATGAGCTTGATATCGTCGTTATCGAAGAGAGAGGCCGGTTTGAGTTTGAGGGCAAATTCAAGCCCTTTGTGGGCCAATCGATTTCGAACCTGAGGAGATTGGAGGGAGAGGCCCGCGGCCCTCTCTTCTTCGGTGAGTTCTTTAGGGACGATGTCGAGTAGATAAGAGGGGATACCCGCATTGGCCAAGTGAGATGCGATTTGACTCCCCATGACCCCTGCGCCCAAAACCGCTACTTTTTTAATTTCCATGATGGACTCCTTAAATTCGTTCAACCACCATTGCGAAACCTTGACCACCGCCAATGCACATGGTTTCCAACCCTAAAGTCGCATCCAGATCGATGAGGTCATTGATAAGTGTCGCCATGATCCGGGATCCACTGCATCCCAGAGGATGGCCTAGCGCAACCGCGCCGCCGTGAGGGTTGAGTTTTTGTTCATGGATCCCAAGCTCCCGAACAACGGCCAAGGCTTGGGAGGCGAAGGCTTCGTTCAGTTCAATGACATCGATGTCGCTCAATTTTAGATTGGCTCTTTCTAAAACTTTCTTCACGGCAGGGACAGGCCCCATCCCCATGTATTCGGGTTCTACCCCTGCCACGGCCATAGCGCGAATTTTAACTAGAGGTTTAATCCCAAGACTTTTCGCCCGATCCGCCGACATCACCACACAGACTGCGGCTCCATCATTAATAGGGCTCGAGTTGCCGGCGGTAACAGTTCCGCCGTCTTTGAAGACTGGCTTGAGTTTGGCGAGAGCCTCTAAATTGGTGTCCGCGCGAGGGCCGTCATCTTTATCTACGATCTTTCTCCCCCCGTTGACTTCAGAAACTTCGACAGGAACGATCTCGTTCTTGAATTTCCCTTCTTTTTGGGCCGCAACCGCTTTCTGATGGCTTCGCAGCGCAAATTTATCTTGATCTTCGCGGGAGATTTTGTATTTTTCGGCAACGTTTTCTGCGGTGATCCCCATCGGGATGTAGGCTTGAGGAAAACCCTCGGTAAAAAACTTTTCATTAAAACTAGGGTTGTAGCCTCCCATTGGGACATGGCTCATCGATTCTACCCCGCCGGCAATAAAAACATCGCCAGTGTTGGTCCATACCGATTTTGTGGCCATGGAGATCGATTCGGCCCCTGAGGCGCAGAAACGATTAACGGTAGCTCCCGCCGCGGATTTGGGAACCCCGGCCAGAAGACTCACCAATCGTGCCACGTTCATCCCTTGCTCCCCTTCAGGAAAGGCACAGCCAAAGATTACATCTTCAATCTCTTTAGGATCGAGTTTGGGAACCCGCTTTAGGGCCTCTTTAAGCGCAATGGCTCCCAGATCATCGATTCGGGCATTCACCAAGGAACCTTTGCCGGCTCGGCCAACGGGGGTACGGACTGCGCTGACAATCACCGCTTCTTTCATAAAAAATCCCTCCTCTCAGTTTATAACGCTCCGCAGCATAACAAACCTCAATCGGATGTCAAGGATCCCTATCAGTACTTACTACTTGGAACGGAAAATATATGACACTTTGGAGGCCCAGATTTGAGCTCGCTGCAAGGCGCGACGACGTAGGCGTATCGACAGAGATACGTCAAGGAGGAGCAACACAGCAGCGAGCCAAAGATGGGCCTAGCTGGCCGCTTTTGGGCTGCGACAGCGTCGCTCGTCC
>JACQOV010000010.1 GCA_016202395.1 Deltaproteobacteria bacterium | reverse complement strand
GTATTAAGAGAAATAATCAAAAGCGGAGTAAAAGCGGGTTATTTCTTATTCGCCCGTTGTGAAATCGCAGACGATATAGAAATGTTGCGACTCATGAAGAAAGCAGGAGTCCTGTGGATATTTATGGGAGTAGAGTCGATTAGCAATGACACCTTGGATCATTTTGACAAGAGGCAAACCATCGAGAAAGTGAGAAAATCCATAGATATGATTCGGCGTCATGGTATGCATGTTTGTGCCAGTTTTGTTTTAGGAAGCGATGATGACACAAAGGACACTTGGAGAAAAAATATTCAGTTTGCTCAGGAATCCGGCGCTACATGGGTTATGCTGAATATACTGACAGATTTCCATAATGGGCAAGAGGAAGAATTGATTCCCTCCCACCGAGTATTTCAAAAAAATTGGGATTATTATACAACCCACTTTGTAACTCATTATCCAAAATACATGAGACCGAGTGAACTGGAGCGGAAAGTTATTGATGGTTATCGTTTATTTTTCTCATGGCGAAATATCTTAACAAATCTTCTCAAAGGAAGAGTCGGAGCGGCCTTTTTCCAATTATATCGGAGCATCGTTATGAAGCCACATCTGCGCGAAATGGAGGCCTACATTCCTCAATTAAAACAGATTGAAGAAGATATGTATGATGCATCAGACCATTTAATGGAGGAGAAACTTCTGCCTGTGGGCCAGGTAGAAGAATCGGATCGTTTCCATCGTCCGATGCAGCAGGATCATGCAATGATTTTTCCAATGGCATCTTGAGAAACTAATTAAGATACTGTTATTGGGGCTATTTTGTTATGGCGCCTAATTTCGGCTCTTTAATGAAGCAAAAGATCCTCCTACAGCTACGGAAGGCTTTTGAGTATATTTGGATGCGGCCATGGCTCACGATCGTTATTCTCGCCGTCCCAACCCTCTTTTTTGGTTATTTTCTTTTGCAACTCAAAATAGATCTTCGTCAGCAGGCCATGTTCAATCCGGATGATTCGGTATTGCGATATTATGAAGAAGAGTACTTAGGAGAATTTGGCGGGCTAGATCATATTGCCCTAGGAGTGGAAGCCCCCCATATTTTTGATCGAGAGGTTTTAAGTACGATTGATTCCATTACACAGAAGGTGAGAGAATTTCCTGCCGTTGAAGCTGTTATTAGCTTGACCCATCCAGGTTTCCCCGTTGCTTCAGGAGAAGAGATAGAACTGTTTTCGCTAGAGGGAAGGACTTCCGGGTTGTCTCCTAAAGAGGTGGCTTCTATTCGCAGTAAGGTTCTGTCAAGCCAGCTATTTAAAAGAACGCTTCTCATCTCTGAGGATGAGCAGCTATCTATTGTTTGGGCCTACATCAATCCAAAATCTCTTCAGGTGAAAGAACGTCTTCAATTGGCTCGGGATTTTAGACAGGTTCTTAGAGGCAGTTGCTTCGGGACCACCCGATGTTACACCAGCAGCACCATTGCCATCGAATTGCTCCTTCATGAAGTTTTTAAAAAAGATGTTTTGACAGTGATCCCCTTGTTGTTGTTCCTTCTCGTCGTCACGATCTATCTTCTTTTTCGAAGTTGGAGGATTGTTGTGGTTTCCCTTTTAGTAGTTACTTTAGGGACTATCTGGTCGATGGGATTCTCTAGTTTAGTTTCTTATAAAGTGACCCTTTTTTCTCAAGCCCTTCTTGTTATTTTTTTAATTTATGGCGCGATGGATATTCTACATCTCATTTCCCATTATCGCATGTTGATTAAAACAACTCCCAAAAAAGAAGCAATTGCCATCACCCTTCGAGAGGTAGGTCCGCCATGTATTTTGAATACTTTAACGGCCTTTCTCGGAATTGTTTCTCTGGGCGCTGCCGATCTGGCTGCAATCCAACAGTTTGGAGTGGTAGCGGCCTTTGGCATGGCTGTGTTACTTCTGATCACTTTTATTTTATGGGTTTATGCCCTAGGAGGCGAATCTGAGTCCCAGGAGGTCTCTTCTTTTCGTATGGAGGGATGGTTGAGTGAGAGACTCATGGGACGTTTAGCGGAGTGGCCCATTCGGTTTCCCATGGCGATTTTTAGTTTGGCAATTATTGTGATGGGCTTTTTTATGTGGGGAATTACGAAATTGGAGGCGGATACGCATGCTGATCGACTTTTTCCAGAAGAATCGGAGTGGGTGCAGGCGTTGCATACCGTGGATCTTCATCAAGGGGGTTGGGTTCCAACATGGCTGGTTTTAGACACAGGAAAGCCTGAAGGGTTGATGGATGCAGAAGTATTAAAAGATATCGATCGTGTAGAAGAATACTTGGAGGAACTTCCAGAGGTTGGAAATACGTTCTCGATTGTGGATGCTATTAAAGGCACTCATCAAGCCTTTCAAGGAGGTGATATTTCTGAGTATCGCCTGCCTGACAGTAATCCAGGTCGATTGCTAGCCTTAACGGAAGGATCTCCCTATAGTCGATTAGTAGTCAATAATGATCTTTCGAAGGCCAACATTTGGACCTCATTGCGTTTTATGCCTTCCGGAGAGACCGATACGGTTCTGAAGAAAATCTCTGGAGAGGTTCCCTCTCTTTTGAAGACCCCTATGACAGTTCAGATGACTGGAGGGTCTGTTATAGACATTCACCTGGTGCACTTATTGTTAACTGGCCAGATAAAGTCGTTTACCGTGGCCTTCGTTTTAATCTGTGTTGTTATGTTGTTTGTTCTTCGGTCCTTTTCATTGGGCATTTTAAGTTTAATACCAAACCTGTTTCCCATCGTTATTACTTTGGGGCTCATGGGATGGCTGGGGATTGCGCTGGATGTGGGAACAGCCATGATTGCGAGCATTCTTTTTGGGATCGTTATTGATGATACGGTTCATTATGTCTTCCGTTGGCGCAGAGAAATAGAAGAAGGAGTGAGTTACGAAGATGCGATTCGTAATACTTTGCAAGTCGTGGGGAGGCCGATCCTATTTACGGCCTTGGTACTCACGGTTGGTTTTTCGGTGTTGGGTTTCTCAGGTTATCTTCCCGTGGCGCGATTTGGATTATTATCGAGCTTTGCAGTCATCGCCGCTCTTTTGGGTGATCTTTTTGTTCTTCCAGCCTCTCTGATCCTCTTTCGTCCATTGCAGCGGAAAAAAAAAGACCAGATTCGGGTCTTTGAAAAAGAATGGGAGATAGAGCCTCTTTCAAATTGGCTGACCCGTGGTTCCCAAGCGCCTCATATTTACCTGCGTGTTGCTCTAAATTTAATCCTGGTTATTTTTGTGGTCTCGTTTTCGGTATTAGAGGTTATCTCGGTTCCATTAAAGCCGATTTTAGTTACAGCGCTTGTTCAGTTCTCATTGAGCGGAGTTTATTTTTTTCTAGCACGGTACGATAGGCTGGCCACTGCAATGACTGTATTGGCCATGGTGGTAGATGTAGTGATGATTAGTGTGTTGATTGATTTATTCAATGTTGCGGCTTTTCCGTCACTCCTATTAATTTATTCAATCGTGGTGGTTTATGCGGGATTAATTCTGGATGTTTGGGGTGGGATCTTATTAGGAGTGTGGTCCTTATTAGGATATATGGGATCTGTTCATTTTAGTGGAGTTCAAATTGGCGCCCTTCATTTTTGGTTAATGGGAGGATCGATGGTGTTTCTGGGGTATGGGGCTGGATTTTTGGGAACGCAATTTAAGAAACGTTCATTGGAATTAGCTTCTGCCTATCGAGCCTTAGGTAGTGCCAAACAGGACGTGGAAAAACAGGCAAAAGAACTAGTGCAAACTCATGGAGAATTAAAACAAGCTCAAGTAAAACTCAAGGATTACGCTAAGAATCTGGAGGAGAAAGTGGAAGAGCAAACGCAGATGCTCATTCAGCAGGAAAAAATGGCTGCTCTTGGCCAGCTTTCGGCGGGTTTGGCGCATGAAGTGAATAATCCTTTGAACACGATTGGCCTTAGTGTCATGGCATTGCGAGATCGACTTGAATCGAGCAATTTGCCTTCCAAAGAAAAAGCGGAGGATTTAAAGATATTAGATTTGGCGAGAGAGGGTGTGATCAGAGCTGCGGAGGTAACTGAGAGTTTAGGGAAGTTTGCCTATTCGGGTATGACTGCGATTGTGGATTATGATGTACATGAAGGGTTAGATGCCACTTTGAGGCTGCTGGAGCATCAATTGAAGGGGCGCATACGGATCCATAAGGAATATTGTGCGGATGGATGGCTTCAGGCCAGGGGAGGCGAACCCAACCAAATTTGGATGAACCTTCTCACTAACGCAATTTCTGCGATGAATAAAGAAGGAGATATATGGATTCGTACCGAGCGAGGAGAAAAGTTGTTTTCTGTTTCTATCAAAGATACAGGTTGTGGAATTCCTAAGGAAAATTTGAGCCAGCTGTTCAATCCTTTTTTTACTACCAAACCTCCTGGACAAGGTATTGGATTGGGATTGAGTATCACTTATCGCATTGTAGAGCGACACCAAGGGAAGATTGAGGTTGAAAGTGAAGTTCAAAAAGGGTCGGAGTTTAAAGTGATTTTACCACTTCACCTTGAAGTTTCTGACGAAAATGATAAAAAGGAGGAGAACGAAGTTGTTCTATAGGTAGATAATACCAGGAGGGGCCCATGAGATCTATTCTTTTTTTAGATGATGATGCGTCGGCATTAGAGAGTTTTAGGCTGCTTTTAGAAGGTCGATATGAGGTGATTACCGCTCAGACGGTGGAGGAGGCCTTAAAATATCTTCGGGAAAGGGAGATTCCTATTGTAGTAGCCGATTACAAGATGGATCCGATCAACGGAATTGAATTTCTCAAGCAAGTGCAGGTTCTTTATCCTGAGACGATACGGATTATGCTGACGGCGTATAAGAATGTTTCTTTGATGACGGAGGCGATTAATCAAGCCCATGTATGGGGTTACTTTCAAAAGCCACTGGTGGGTCAAGAAAAATTGTTCATCAATTATTTGAATCAGGTGTTGGAAGTATATGATCTACGTATGGAATTAAAAAAGAAGAATCGGCAGTTGGAACAAGCCTATGAGAAAATCAGTCATCAGAACGATGAGTTAACCCAGAAGAATGAGGCATTGGGACAAGCCCGGGCGAAGCTGGAAGAGTATTCGCACCATTTAGAGAAGCGGGTGGAGGAGAGGACGAGGCAATTATTTGAGGAGCAAAAATTTGGGCTTATTGGGAAGATGTCCACCCAGGTCGCCCATGATTTAAAGGGTCCCTATGATTCCTTTCAGACTTTTAGAGATCTCTTGAGAGATCGAATCGAGAAGCTGGGCCCCTTTGTTCAGGAGAAGGGGAAGGGGATTTATGAGGAGTTAAAGGGATTCGTGGAACAGGATATCCAAGTGGCTGTAGAATTGATGGGGAACATGGTGGAGGGGTTAAATGCGTATGGGAGGAGCGTGGGGAAGGTGGAGGAGGTGGATGTGGTTTCGGGGATTGATAAGATTCTCAAGTTGTATGCGACTCGTTGGAGAGGGCGGATTGAGGTGAAGCGGGTCTATGATTTAATTCCGAAGATTCGGGCTCGAGGGGGGGAGATTGTCAGGATTTGGTCGAATCTTTTGGGGAACTCCGGAGCGGCTGTTTTGAATTGTGAGAGGTGTCGAGGGGGGAGAGGAGAGATTGGGATTCAGGCTCAGTCTCAAGAGAGAGAGAAGAGAGTTGGGATCGAGGTGAAGATTCGAGACAATGGGTCTGGCATGAGTGAGGAGGTGAGGCAGCGAGTCTTCGATCCTTTTTACACCACCAAGAAAGAGGGGGAGGGAATGGGCCTGGGGATGGCGATTGTGAAGCAGGTGGTAGAATCCCATGGGGGGACCATTTCGGTGGAGAGTGAGCTGGGGTCTTGGACAGAGTTTACCGTTTGGCTCCCAGTGGAAGCCCCCCTTTCCGAAGGAGGCCCGCGATGAATGCGACCGTGCTTTATGTGGATGATGATCGGATGCAGCTGGAGCGATTTGAGCAGAAGCTGGGGAAGTTTTTTAAGGTGATCCCCGCGGACTCTGGACCGAAGGGGGTAGAGGTTCTTGAGAAGAACGCCATTCATGTGGTGGTAGCGGATCAGGAGATGCAAGGGATGAATGGGATCGAGTTTTTAAAAGAGGCACAGAGGATTTCGCCTCACGTTCCCCGGATCATGCTCACGGCCCAGGAAGGAGAGGCCTTAGTGATTCAAGCGGTCAATGAAGGGAAAGTGCAAGGTTATGTGCGCAAGCCCCTCGATGGGAAAGAATCGGAGGTCTTAAGCCTTCTCAACCTGTGTTACCAGAATTATTTGAAGGAGGAAGTGATACAGAGGCAGAACAAAGAGTTGAGGGATTTGGTAGATCAGGTCAAGTTATCGAAGGAGAAGGATGTTGCCATTGCCCGATTAGAATCCCGTCACAGAGTCGTGAATGAGTTAGGACACAACCTTCGGAATCCGATGACGCCGGTGTATACGTGTTATCAGATGTTGGGGGAGATGGCGACGCAGTATCAGAGTGGGAAGCTCAGTGACGCTGAGAAGCGAGAGATGTTCGAGCAAGCGATCAAGATGATCGGGATCGCAGCGCCGGAGATGGAGCGGTTGCGTGAGGAGCTTAAGAATCTGAGTCGATTTATCCAAGATGAGACCGACCCTGTAGGGGACGCAGGGTTGCCTCTTAAAAAAAGATGAGATGGCTTCTTTCCGGGGCACCCAGTCTGTGGCTGGGTCGCGGCTCAAATCATGATTTTTCGTCACGAACATAGTTTTTAGAGGCGCCCTTTAGATAGAAGGGGAGCTGTTCCCGCTTAATTTGCTGGGGAGCCTTGTCAAATTGTTCTAAAGTTCCCAGGTCGACCCACCATTCCTCGGTCCGGCGCCCATAGAGCGGCTTATCTTTTTCAATGGCCTTCAGATAAAGATCGGTGAGGGAGTAATTTCCAGAGGGGATTTCTTGGATCAGTTCCGGCTCCAAAATCTGAATCCCCGTGAACATGAGCTCTTTTAAATCTTTGAAGGGAGGTTGGAGACGGCCCAGAAGATCTCGGATGCGTCCCTGTCGATCGATCGAAATCTTTCCGTAAAGGGAGGGATCGGGATTCTTTCTCAAAACGAGTGTGGCCATTCCCCCTTTTTTATGGTGGTATTCCATTAAAGCTTTCAGGTTGATGGTTGAGACAAAGTCGCTGTTGACAACCAGAAGTCGTTGATTCTTGAACCTCTCCACGGCATGCCGAACCCCTCCCGCAGTCCCTAGCAGTGAGTTCTCTTTAGAGTAGCGGATCGTCAAACCAAAGCGAGATCCCTCTCCCAGAATTTTTTCGATCTGTTCCCCTAAGTGGTGAAGATTAACCCACACCTCTTGAACTCCATAATGTTTTAGCCATCGCAGGGTGTAATAGAGGATCGGTTCTCCGTGAATTTGGAGCAAGGGCTTCGGAGTATGATGTGTGTGAGGTTGCAGTCGCGTTCCGAGCCCTGCGGCGAGAATCATGGCTTTCATCATGCAAGCTCCGGCGCCCATTTGGTTAGAATTTTACGAAACCGGTCCAAACCTTCTATCTCCTTTAAACTTTCACGCGCGTTGGCCAATGCCTGTGGAACGGATTTAAGATAATTTGGATTCTTTTTGACGATATCGATGTAATGGAATCGGCCTGCCGCTTTGAGATTTCTTTGAAATACGGCGAGGTGAAAGGTCTCACTAAAATCGGAGATTTCCCGCGGAGGGCCCCCTTCTTGGACCCACTTTTCAAGATAATAGGCCACCAACTCTTGAACGAGTTCTTGAGAGATTTCTACGTAAGAATCTCTCAACAGGGAAGCGAGGTCATAGGCGTAAGGGCCCAAAAGCGCGTCCTGAAAATCGATCACCCAAAGGCGATCGTTCTCTAACAGCAGGTTTCGACTGTGGTAATCTCGATGAACAAAAGAGCGAGGCTCGCTTCCTAGACGTTTCGAGATCGCGACAAACCCCTCTTCAAGGATGGAGCGGTCTCCGTTGGAGACGGAGATCCCTCTTCCCTTTTCAATCAGATACTCTAGAAAGTGATGAAACTCCCAGAGAAATAGCTTTTCGTCAAAGAGAAGATTAAAAGCGTAGCACTGTCCCACTTTGGGAGGTTGAGAAGCCTTGATTTGGATCTGAACGAGTTGATCAATGGCTTGGCGATAGAGCTCTCTTTGAGTGGCCTCCGAGGCCTTGTAGACCCGATGGGCCAGCAAAACGTCTCCTAAATCTTGGAGCAAAAGAGATCCAGAACCCGGATCGTACAGGAGGATTTCGGGAACGCGAATCCCGCAGTTTTTGAGATGGCGGTGAATATTAATGAAAGGGAGCTCTGTTTGTTTTTGGCTGGCAGCCACAATCTCCTCGCTTTGAATCCCTGGATCGGTCGAGTTCAGCTTCATCCAAATAACCGATCGGTTATTGGAAGACCGAATCCGATAATAGCTCCGATTCGACGCATCCCCCGCCAGCTTTTCAATCGAAAGGTTCTCGACAGCATTCCATTGTTTTTTGAACCAGAACAACACCGGTTGAGAGAGATTTTTTATAGAAGATAACATTTAATCCCTTCGTCCACCGTCATCCCCGCGAAAGCGGGGATCCAGCCTCCCTTTTGAACCCTTCGAGATCCCCTCCTCTATTGGACATGATAAAATTACTGGATCCCCCTTTTCAGGGGGATGACGTTCTGGATTCCCGCTTCCGCGGGAATGACCCACAAACCTCACTCCTTAAACGCTTTTTAACCATTTTCTACCCACTCACTTCCACGATGAGCCAAAAAAGATTTTAGAGTAAACTCACTTACCACGATCGTCGTTCCCTTTTGAGATAACCTTTGGGATAAAGCCCTTTAGCGATTCCTACAAGCGCTTTGACATAGTCCTTTAAGGTATGACTTATACTCCTTTCAATAAATTCTCTGATTCACTTTATTAAAAAAAGTAGGGTGATGCAAGAGATTTGATCTGATTGAAAAGAATCGGTATCATAAGGCACCTATGCTGGATTTATTGATTGAAGAAGCGGAGATCTTCGATGGAACGGGGAAGCCCTCCTTCACGGGGTCGGTGGCTGTTCATAAGGATCGAATGGAGGCGGTGGGGAAGGTTGAGAACTCGAAAGCGAGACGAGTGATTGATGGAAGGGGGCTGATCCTCGCTCCAGGGTTTATCGATGTTCATTCCCATTCCGACTATCACCTCTGCATTTGGCCGCGGGCAGATAGCAAGGTTCGTCAAGGGGTCACAACCGAAATCGGCGGGAATTGCGGTTATGCGGCGGCTCCCATTTTGGATTCGTTGGCTCGTGAGCGGGAAAAATCATTTAAAAAATACTACGGTTTGAGCCTCCCTTGGTTAAGTGTTTCCGAATATTTCCATAAACTCGAATCTCAGAAAATCTCCGTCAATTTTGGTTTATTGGTCGGTCACAACACCCTTCGTGCCTCTGTGATGAATGGGGACAATCGGCCTCCTAACGAGGCAGAGCTCCAAAAAATGCAGCAGCTTTTGAAGCAGGGGATGGAGGAGGGGGCTTTGGGACTTTCGACCGGCCTGATCTATTCTCCCGCCTGTTTTTCTACTTCGGAGGAGATGGTGGCATTGGCCAAAGTTTTAAGGCCTTATCGATCGCTCATGGCTTTTCATATGCGGAGTGAAGGGAAGAAGGTGGTTGAGGCGGTTGCCGAGGCCATTGAGATCGGACGAAAAGCTCAAATTGGAATTCAGATTTCTCATCTTAAAACTTCGGGTCCTCAGAATTGGAGCAAGATCGATCCTGTTTTCGATCTTATCGAAGAGGCTCGTAATCAGGGGCATGATGTTCAGGCGGACCGCTACCCTTATACGGCTTCCTACACGGGGCTATCGGCTGTTTTTCCTGAATGGGTTTTGGAGGGAACAAAAACGGAGATGCTAACTCGGCTTCGAGATTCCATGGTTAGAAAACGGATTGAAAGGGAGGTTTTACTAGATCACCCGGAGCCGGATTATTGGGATCGGATCCGAATCGCTCAGTCGTTTAATCCTAAAAACAAAGATTTAGAAGGGCTCACTCTCAGAGAGTGCGCTCAAAGACGCAATCAAGAGGTTTTCGAGGCGATTTATTCCATTTTAGAAGAGGAGGAGGCTCAAACCACTGCGATTTATTTTACGATGAGTGAGGAAAACTTCTGTCGTATTATTTCCAAAGATTACTGTTTTGTTGCCTCGGATGCCGCATTGCGAGCCACGGAAGGCCCTCTCTTTGAGGGGAAGCCTCATCCTCGAGCCTATGGCACGTTTCCAAGGATGCTTAGCGAATATGTTCGAAAGAAAAAGGTTGTGGACTGGTCTCAAGCAATTCAGAAAATGACGGGTGGTCCCGCCCGACGATTCCATCTTAAAAACCGCGGTGTTATTCAAAAAGGGGCTTATGCCGATTTGGTTCTGATCGATCCTTCCAAAGTGGAGGACAAGGCGACCTACATTCAACCTCATCAATACCCTGTGGGGATTCCTTACGTGATTGTTAATGGAGTGGTCACTATCGATCAGAATGAACACACCAGCGCCATGGCGGGTCACGTTCTCCGAAGGAAGGAAGGTTAAAGTGATAAAAACGTCTTTTCGGTTCCGACTGGGGATAGCGTTTCTTATTCTCTTGAATTGTGGTTGGGTCATTGCCTTTGAATTGGGAGTGAAGGAATCTTCTGTCGATGGCATTCCGTTTCTCGAGTATACCATTCAAAGTCACTCCGATCTGGCTCAGCAGCTTATCACAACAGGCAAGGGGAGGATGCCGATCTCTATCTTTGCCGTATTAAATCGTTTGGATTTTGAAGAATCCGGTGAAGAAAATGAGCTGTCATTTGTGCTGTTAAAAGTCGAAACGTTTCCCAATAAAGATCGGATGATCCATTTTTTAGCTACCACTGAAAATCTTTCCAAATTCACGGTTCGTGGCAAGACGCTCGATGCTATCGGGCACCCGAATCGAGGCCCTTACATCCGTCGTTTAGGAGAGTTTTCGCTTCAGGTGGATCCTCAAAAGAAAGAGGTGATGCAAGGAGCCTATCTTATTCATCCGAATAATAGAGTCGCGGCGCTTCGTTTTGCATATAGAGAGAGAGCTATCAAAAGTGTCTCTGCAGGGCTGACGTTAGGATTCATAGAGGCGGTGGGAAACTTTGAAGGGGATCATCCCGCGGTAGTTACTTTATTTGAAAAGACAGGGTTTAGCAAATTCTTGGGTGAGATACTTGGCTTTGTCGTGGAGACAAACTATTCGGGAATGGATTACGTTTCTGAGAAAAACGAACTGACGGTCTCTGGGAAGCCTGTTTTTGAAAAACTCGACATGGAGTTAACGCACATGGGGCTTTACAGGATTGCTTTCGAGAGCTGAAGACTACGAACTTCGAGTCGCTTGGACAAAGGCTTTGAAGAGTTTTAGATGTCTAGGATCCCGCTCGATTAAGAGCTCCGGGTGCCATTGAATCCCGATCAGGAATCGGTGTCGAGGGGATTCAAACCCTTCAATCACTCCATCTTTTGCAAGGGCGTTGGCTTTTAATCTTTTCCCAAGTATTTTAATCGCCTGGTGATGAGTGCTGTTCACTGTGAGCGGCTGAGCCCCAAGAATACGGCTGAGTTTTGTCCTGGGTTGAATGAGAACAGGATGAAACGTCCTCTTTCCCTCTTTAGAGGTTTGGTGGGGATGAGTTTGAGGGAGCTGGCTTACAATATCTTGGTAGAGAGAGCCTCCTAATAAAACATTGATTACTTGCTCACCGCCACAGATTCCGAGAATTGGCAGATCCCGATGCATCGCAGCCCTAGCCATCTCCATCTCAAAATGGGTTCTTTCCCTCAGGAGTTTTCCAAGTTTTGGATGGGGCTTTTCCCCGTAGAATTGAGGATCGATGTCAAAGTCTCCTCCGGTGAGCAGAATTCCTTGAAGACTAGAGACTACCGTTCGGATTGAATTTCGATCTTGAAGATAGGGGAGAATCACTGGAATGGCTCCTGCCTCGGCCAGAGATCGGATGTAGGCTTCACGAACGAAGTAAGAACCGGGCTCTCCAGGTCGAAGAGGAATGGATGTTCGGTCGAAGTCTGCAGTAACGCCAATTTTAGGTTTCATAACCCTCCAACAACTCAACGATATAGTTTTGATGGTCTGGACAGCCAATCAACGAGAGGTTCCCTTCATATTCATTTCGTCTCGAAAGATATTCTTTTTGGATGCGTTGAAGACGATGGCTGGAATTCTCAAGTTTGGATCGGAATGCTGGACTTCTTTCTGCCTCCTGCGTCACCGCTGCGAGAGCCGAAGCCTGAGCATCGGAATCTCCACGAAGCAATACCATATCTGTTCCCGCTAGGATGGCGTCAAGGGTTGCTTCTGGAATCGATTGGTGCAGTGTGATCGCTTTCATCGCTAGATCGTCGGTCACGAGAATCCCCTCGAATCGTTTCTGTTTTCGAATCAATTGAGTTTGAATTTTTTTGGAAAGGGAGGCCGGTTTTTCAGAATCCAAATTGGGATAGAGAACGTGAGCCGTCATGAGAGAGAAAATTCCATTTTCGATCGCTCGAAGGAACGGTTCCATCTCCATCGTTGCGAGCCGTTGGGAGGAGTATTCCACTCTGGGTAGAACGTGATGGGAATCCTCGGTGGTGCATCCATGTCCCGGAAAATGCTTGCCGCAAGCCATGACACCGTTGTCTTGCAGCCCGGCGATAAAAGCAAGCCCTAGAACACTTACCACGTAAGGTTTATCACTAAATGCGCGACCCCCGATCACCGTGTTTTCAGGGTTGTTGGAGGCATCTAAAACAGGGGCTAGATCCCAATTGATGCCAACCGTTGCGAGCTCTTTTGCCGCAATGGTTCCACATTGATAGGCGCAACTCACATTTTTTGATCTTCCGTAGGCCTTTCCAATGTCGCGCGCCGAAGGCAGTTTTGTAAACTTCTCTCTAAACCGCAGCACCGGTCCCCCCTCTTGATCGACCGAGAGAAAAGGGGGAGCGGGATACTCCTTCTTGATCCCCTGACAGAGTTGATAAAGCTGTTGAGGGGACTCATAATTTTCGCTGAAAAGGATGTAGCCTCCCCAACGATTTTCTTGAATCCATTTTTGGAGGGAGAGGGTAAAGGAGGTTTCTTTGAAACCGACAACAAAATGTTCCGCTGCCAACTGTCGGATTGAAATGCTCATAGATGTTTTGATTTAGGGTCCAGCTTATCCCGTAACTGATCTCCCAAGATATTGAGTGAAAGGACCGAGGCCATTATAGCGATGCCAGGAAAGATTGACAAGGTGGGGGCTCGGAATAGGTATTCGACCCCTTCACTCAACATCCCACCCCAGGTAGGATGATTTTGAGGACCTAGTCCCAGGAAGCTCAGGCTCGATTCAGCCAAAATAACGCCGGCTAAACTGAACGTTGCTTGGACCAAGAGAGGCCCCGCGAGATTCGGAAGAAGGTGTTTTAAGAAGATTCGACGGATCGGAGTCCCCAGAGCTTGAGTCGCTTGGATATAATCTCGATTTTTGAGGCTCAACGTTTGGGTTCGAGCCAAGCGCGCGTAGCTGGTCCAGCCGAGAAGTGAAAGAGCAAAAATGATATTGAAAAGACTGGGGCCCATGACCGCCGTCAAAGCAATGGCGAGGAGGAGGCCGGGAAAAGCGAGCAAGATGTCGACCATCCTCATGAGGATCTCGTCCAGCCAACCGCCGCGATATCCAGAGATCATTCCAATCAACGCGCCAAACGTGAGTGAAAGAAGAACCACAAAAAAACTGATCGAGAGGGAGAGACGAGCGGAGTAAAGCCAGCGGCTGAGGATATCCCTTCCCAAACGATCTTGGCCGAACCAATGCTCGCTATTGGGAGGGGAGAGTTGTTCCGAAAGTGTGATCGTGTCAGGATTATAGGGGGCCACCCATGGGGCCAAAGCTCCTCCGAGAGCCAGAAAGAGAAGGGCGATAAAGGCGATGCGAAAAGGAAGACTTTTCATGGGCGCCTCATGATTCTTTTCCACTCTCTTTTGTTCTGGGGTCAATGATGGCAATGGTGGCATCGACAAGAAGATGAACTAGGAGATAACTCAGAGAAAAAAACAGAACAGTTCCCTGAACGAGTGGATAATCCCGCATCTGAATCCCTTGGATTAAAAGTCGCCCCACTCCTGGCCAAGAGAAGATCGTTTCCGTAATCACAGCTCCCGAGAGGAGCGCTCCCGCTTGGAGCCCAAGGATGGTGACTACCGGGAGGAGTGAGTTTTTTAGCGCATGTTTCAGGATCACGCGTTGGAAAGGGATCCCTCGGGCATGGGCGGCACGGATGTATTCTTCTCCAAGGGTGTCTAGGAGACTGGCTCGAACCATCCTCGAGAGGATTCCCGAGAGGGAGGTTCCGAGGGTGAGCGCTGGGAGAATGAGGCTCGTGAAGCCCTCTCGTCCCGAGACCGGGAGTCCATTGAGTCCAATCGAAAAAATCAGGATGAGAAGAGGACCTAACCAGAAATTGGGCATGGAAACTCCCAGCAAAGAGAATCCACGACAGAGATGATCTTGCATCGAATTCGGACGGAGCGCCGCCGCGATCCCCAAGGGGAGGGCGATGAGTATCGCGATGAGAAGAGAAGCAAAAGCCAACTCTAACGTTGCGGGGAAACGCTCGATCAGAATCGAGAAAACAGAGGTTTGATAAGCAAACGAGTGGCCCAAATCGGCGTGAGCGAGCCCTTGAAGGAACCGAAAATATTGCGCGAGGATCGGTTGATCCAACCCCAGTTCAGAGCGGAGCATCGCTTTGTCTGTGGATAAGGCATACTCTCCCAACATCAGCTCTACAGGGTCTCCCGGGGTGAGGTGAATGAGTAGAAAGACGATCGTCACAGCCCCCCATAAGGTGGGTATAAATAAAGCGAGGCGCCGGATCCCTTTCTTCATAATGCTGTTTCCTTGTGGACTTGGATAAAGGAATCGAAGGCCCCATTCGGATACGGAATAAATCCTCGAATTCTTTTATCCATGACAATCAAGGTGTGAGGATACCAGAGGCTGATGTAAGGGAGATCCTCGGCAAGAATCTTTTGAACCTCTCGATAGATTTTTTTTCTCTCTTCAGGATCTAAGGTCCTTCGGCCTTCTTCAAGCAAAGCATCTACCTCAACGTTTTGATAATGTCCTCGATTGGCCCCCTGGGGAGGGGCGCTTTTAGAATGAAAGAGGTAGTAGAGGATATCCGGCTCCGAGATTCCGACCCAAGTCAGGGTGAAAAGTTGAAAGTTTCCTTTCTGGATATCCGAAAAGAAGGTTCCCCACTCGTAAGTGCGCACTTGAAGTTCAATTCCGACAGAGGCCAATTGCAATTTGAGAACCTCGGCGATCCGTTTGCGAAGGGGATTATCGGTGGTTTTGTAAGAGAGAGAGAAGCGGGGGAGAGGGCCTTCTCCATCGGGATCCTCATAGCCTGCTTCATCCAAGAGCGCCTTAGCCTTCTCAGGGTCGTGGAAAAACTTTTCGACTGAATCGGTATGGCCAAAAATAGGAGGGGCGAGAGGCCCCGCGGCTAACTCCGCTTTATTCTCTAGAAGATATTGAACAATCTCTTCACGATTTAAAGCATAGGCCATGGCTTGGCGCACTTGAAGATTCTTTAAAACAGAGTCTTGGAGATTCATTCCGAGATAGGAGTAGCTTGTCCCTTCTGTTTCGATGATCTCTAGGCGTTTCGATCTGGAGAGAAAAGGGAGAAGATCGGGGCTCACCGCATTTTGGACAAATTCAACGGATCCCTTTCGAAGCTCCAAGAGACGTGTGGTATCGTTGGGGATAATCTTGAAGATCACTTTTTTAAGATGGGGAGAGATTAAAAAATGATGGAGATTGGCCGTTAAAACTAACGCGTCATCCACTTTCCAGGCGTCCAATTGAAAGGGCCCTGTCCCAATCGGATTTTTACGAAAACCTTGAGGATCTTGTTCCACCTGCCTTTGCGGGACGATCCCGATGTCTAGGAGATGCAAAAATGGAATGTAAGGCTCCTTCAATCTAAAAACGACGGTGTTGGCGTGGGTGGCGGTGACGGAATCGAGCGCCTCCAGTGTGGCGAGGTTCGGGGAACGGAGTTGAGGGTCCTTCATGCTTTCAAAGGTGTAGACCACATCAGAGGCCGTCAACGGGGTTCCATCGTGAAAAGAGATGGAGGAGCGAAGAGTGAAGATATAAGTCAAAGGATCCGGGTTCAACCAATTTTTAGCAATCCAAGGGATCGCCTCCCCTTTTTCATTAAATCTTAAAAGACCATCGAAAAGAAGATGGCTGATTCGAACGGAATAAGCATCGGTCGCAAGTCGTGGATCGAGCTGTGTTGGATTGGACTCGATCCCAACAACAAGCGTGTCATTTGGGATTGAATTGGAGGAGCAACCTGCGAAGGTTAAAAGGAGCAAAATAGGAACTAGAAATCCCCGCATGATCTCATTTTAGAATTGGGGCCCTGCCAAGTCAATCATGGCCCCGCTCGAATTCGCCCCGTTCGGCGCGAATTGCGAATCGTAACGCATCGAGTCAAAAGGGCTCGCTAAAGTTTAAAAATTTGTTTGAGTTTTAGTAGGTTCTGTGGTACAAACAGGCAGAACGCGATCCGGTCAAACTATAGGGGGGGCTCTGCTGTGAAGCCTATCCAAAAAATTGCGCTTATTTCTCCGAATCCTCGATTCCCGGATTTTGAAAAACGCTTTTACATGACCGAAAATGCATTGCCATTGATAGGTACCGTTTTGAAACAAGCGGGTTATGAAGTAGAGGTTTTTATGGAGAGGATCGCTCCTATTCCTTGGGAAAGGGTATTACAAGCAGATTTAGTCGGCTTCTCGGCTGTTACTTGTAGTGTTAATTGCGTTTATGAAATGGTTCAAAGGATTAAGGACGTAGAAATATTCCCGTTGTTTTGGGTGGACCTCATGCATCGATGTTACCCGATGATGCTATTCAGCATGTAGATTATGTGGTTAGAGAAGAAGGGGAGGAAACCATTTTAGAATTGTTAACAATGCTTAACAATGGCGGTGATTTGAAGGGTGTAAAAGGAATTTCTTATATTAAAAACGGCGTGCCTTACCATAATCCTTCGAGAGAACTTTTAAAGAATTTTGATATAATTCCCGACCTTTCGTTAGTTTGTGGTTATCAACAATTAAATCCTATCAAGCTTTTTCTTCAGGCCAAAGCCCATGCGCATTTTTTGGAAACTTCACGTGGTTGTCCCTATCCGTGCAAATTTTGTTGGCGGATCGGGATGAAGACGATGCGTCATCGAAGTCCCGAAGCCGTGGCAGAGGATTTAAGAAGTAAGACGTCTTTCTTTCCTGGCTTTCCTAACTGGCTCATTATTCTTGATAGTTATTTTGGGGTGAATCGAGAGAGGACGAAAGCGGTTTTAAAAGAGATCATCAAAAGTGGTGTAAAGTCACATTCATTGGTGTTTGCACGCTATGAGGTCGCTGAAGATTTAGAGATGCTCGATTTAATGAAAAGAGCAGGTGTTACTTGGTTATTTATGGGAGTGGAATCCGTTGATAATAAAACACTCGATGATTATGATAAAAAACAGACGATCGAAAAAGTGGAAGACTCGATACAGAGGATTCGTCGTTATGGCATTCAAGTTTGTGCTGGTTTTGTTTTAGGAAGTGATAATGACACGAAAGACACCGTTAAACAAACCTTAGAGTGGACTCAGAAAAGTGGCGCAGGTTGGATGATGATGAATGTACTCACAGAGTTTCCAGAAGGACCCGAGAGGGTCATTTCTTCTGATAGGATATTTCAGAAGAATTGGGATTATTATAATCTCCAGTTCATCACTCATTTCCCAAAAAATATAAAGCCCAGCGAGCTTCAGCAGGGCATTTACGATGCTTACCGTTCCTTCTACTCCTGGAGGAGTATTTTAACAAACCTTTTTAAGGGCCAAATAGTTGTGAGTTTTTACCAGTGGTTTCGTCGCCTTATGATGAAGTCGTTCCTTCAAGAAATGCAAGCCTATATCCCTTATTTAAAACAAGTCGAAGAAGGTAGATATGATGCATCGGGGCGTTTCGTCGAGGAAAGAGAAATGGAGTTGCCAAGGGTTGCTTAAACTGTTGTTTTATCATGTTCTGGTGTAAATCAATGAAAGGGAGATGAAATGGTTCGTATTGTTCGTTGGGTTTTGGACCACGCTCTAGCAACGATCCTCATTGTTTTGATTCCAACGATTTACTTGGGTTGGCAATTTCAAGAGTTAAAAGTCAATACAGACATTGCTGCAACATTTCACCCCGATGATCCTGACCTTCAGTACTATAACGATTTTTATAAAGAGTTTGGAACGGACGAATTTATATCGGTTCACTACTTTTATGAAGATGTTTTTGATCTTCGCGTATTGAGATTAGTGGATCGGATGACTCACCAGTTTGAGGAACTTCCGCAGGTTGAACAAGTCTTGAGTGTCACTAATTTTAACTCTGCCTATAACCAGGGGGAGATTTTAGTTGTCGGTTCTTTAGAAGATGAGCTATCTACCCTTGAATCTTCAGATATGGGAGCCGTTAGAGAGCGAGTCCTTTCCGATCCACTTTATTACAAGACCTTTTTGATTGCTAAGGATGGTAAAGCAACCAATGTCTTAATCCTTCTCAAGAAATCATCAAGCCCTACCTACAAGAGGGAATTGGTTCAAGAGCTTCGCTCTATTATTGAGAACGCAGAAAAGATAGAGGGGCTCACGGTTTTTTTAGGAGGAATCCCCGTATATCAGGTTTCATTGGAAGAAGCCTACGAGCGAGATAATCGAATCATCACGCCCATCTTGTTGCTCATGATCTTTTTAGTTTTATTTTATATCTTCCGTAATTCATGGGTTCCAGGAACCCCACTGATGATTGCGGGTATTAGCGTCATATGGACTCTTGGGTTTGTTGCGGCCATTGGAAAGTTTTTGAGTCCATTGACAGAAGTGGTCTTACCGCTGTTACTTGTCTATGGCGTTTTAAATAGTACGCATTTATTGAGCGCTTATCGGCAAAGGTTCAGGCCAACAGAAGATCGACATCATATTGTGTTAGAAGCAGTTTCTCAAGTAGCGACTCCCTGTTTGTGGGCGAGTGTAACGACATCTCTAGGTTTTCTCTCCTTGCTTACGAGTTCCGTAACTACGGTTCAGGAGTTTGGATTGTATTCTGCGTTTGGAGTCGTTGTTTCTTATCTCTTAACTTTCACACTTCTTCCCTTAGCTTTGAGTCGTTTGAAGTGGGATCCTCTCTCCCATATGAAAAAAGAAGGATCTGTTATTAAGGAATTGACCGTTATTCTTGGGAGCTTTGCCGATAGATATCGGCGCCCCGTTCTCCTTGGGGCTCTTCTTCTTGTCCTCTTATTTGGGACATGGGTTTCTAGGGTTATTGTCGATACCTATCATTTGCAATTTCTAAAAGAGAATAGCGAAGTCATGCAACATGAGCGATTAGTCACCGAAAAGATTGGTGATTGGCCTGCGGTAGAGTTTTCTGTGGGTTACAAGGACGGTAGCGAAGTTTTAGAGTATCCTGTGTTACACCAGATGGAAGAACTGCAACAATATCTTGAGAGCTTTCCATCTATTGATAAAAGTTTCTCGCTTGCCGATATTTTAAAGAAGACCAATCAAGAACTTCATGGAGGGGATCCCAGCTTCTATACAATTCCTACAGAAAAGAATTCTATTGAACGATTGCTAATATTTGTGGCAGATATGGGGGGTGAGAGGGGGATAAAGAGTTATCTTTCAGCAGATGGAAAGCGTATGCGTGTGACGGCGCGTTCAAAGATTTTGCCCTCCAAAGAATTTGTCGCTATGTCAGAGCAGATTAAAGAGCATCTAGCTCAGAATTTTGATCCAAAGCTCAATATTCAGTTGACAGGAGACTTGTGGTTGGGCCAAAAAATGACCGTGGAGGTTCTTGATACAGAGATTCAGAGTTTTGCGTTGGCGTTTGTATTGATTTTCATTGTTTTGATGATTGCTCTTCGATCCTGGCGGTTAGCCTTGATTGCTATACCCGCGAATGTTTTTCCAGTCGTTATTATTTTGGGAGTCATGGGGAAGTGGGGGATTTTTCTGGACATGGGGACATGTACGATAGCCTCTATTGTCATCTCTATGGCAGTCGATGACACAATCCATTTTCTCCATGGTTTTCGTCATGAATTAACACAGAAAGGGGATTATGGTGTAGCGCTGAGAGCAACCATGGAAAAAGTAGGACAGCCCATTGTTTATACTTCTTTCGTATTGGCAGCAGGCTTTTGGGTTCTCGTTTTTTCGTCTTTTGTTCCGATGGTCAATTTCGGTCTTCTTTCTGGGATTGCAGTTATGGCCGCTTTAGTAGGAGACGTTATCGTTTTACCGGCATTGTTAATGTTGATCAAACCCATTCGTATGGCTTCGCTTGCTAGAGTCGAAACAATTGTTTCCGAAAAAACTGATTTGACAATGAAAGAAAGTTAGGGAGCATGTCAGACAGGTGGATACTATGGGTAGCATTCATTAGCTTTTTGATATTGGGGGCCATTTGCACTTTAGATGCTATTCGATGGTTGGAGAAACCTTCCACAGGTTTCCTGATTTATCCCAATCTCGTTGTTTCATCCAATCGTTTCCAAAGTTGGAAAGGATTAGATGAGTTTGTTCGCTATCCGGCTAAGGTAGTTGCCATTGATGGAGTTGATATTAGAAATCGGAAGGATTTTTATAGCCATATTGAGGGGAAGGGCGAAGGGATTCCATTCTTAGTTACGTTGAGTAGTGGGAAAGAGTCTCGTACTCTAGAACTACATCCGATTAAAATACAATGGATTGACATTTTTTGGCTTTTGGGAACGGTGTTGTTTACAAGCTGTATTTATTTCGCTTATGGCGCCATCGTAGGATTTGGGGCTCAAACAGCAGTAGCGCGCTCTTTGTCATTATTCTCTTTTAATGTGGCCTTTTTTCTCCTTTTAAGTTTCGATGCGGTGTCGACACACCGTTTTTATCGACTCTATCTTCTTATAGTGAGCTTATTGCCAGCGTCGATTATTCATTTGGGTCTTCGCTTTCCCTCACAACAAAGGATCTTGCAACGATTCCCTTCTATTTCACAATATCCGTTTCTTTTTAGTTTGTTGATCGCGGCTTTCTTGGAAGTCTCCCTTTATGACAGTAAATGGACATGGTTAATTATGGACCGCCTCAATGCAGGTTTAATAATGATTGCAGTCGGAATCTTTCTGATCACGTCTGCGGTTGCTTATCGGGAGTCTTACATTTTAGTGGAGCGTCTTCGGGCTCGGGTGGTGTTGATGGCCACCGTATTGATAGTATCGATTCCTATTTTGCTAAAAGTCTATTGTTGGCTGCTACAGATCCCGGTTCCACCCAATCTGTATTTACTTCCTTTGGTGATTTTTCCATTTGGAATCGCTTTGGCCGTGGCGCGGCATGACTTGTTTCAGGTGAGTCTTTTTCTTAAGAGAAGTATTCTATCCGCGTTGTGGAGCTACCTATTATCGGCCTTTTATGCGGCTCTGATTGTGTTTGGGGCGAGGGCTTTAGGGATAGGAGGAGCGTTTATGCAAAGCGCCTATGCTCCGACGTTGATTTTTGTAGGCATGCTCGTTTTCACGACCGTGTTTTTTGATGTTGTGAAAGGCTTTTTAAACAAGCCTTCTTTAGATCGGGAGCAGACATATAGGGAGGCATTCCAGGCCGTGGGTGAATCTTTGACCCAGTTGTTAGATACGGGGCACATTGCTCGGAAACTCATCAAGGGGATTAACTCGGCGATGAGGGTCGAGAAGGTGGCGTTGTTTCAATGGAGTGAGAAAGAGGGGAGCTATGTTTTTTGGGCTGGAGAGGTGTGGAATTCCAAGTGGGTCCAAGAGATTTCAGCGAATCATCCTTTGGTTCAAGTGTTGAGTGATGAGAAGAGTGGGGTGATGGCTTTTGAGTTAGCCAATGATCCCCGGTATCAGGAAGTTCGGGAGAAGATGCTTCCCGATTTGATTCGGATGGGGGTTGAATTGGCGTTACCGATTCGATTTCAGGAGAAGCTCACCGGTTTTCTATTATTGGGGCGAAAGAAGAGCGGGGAGCTGTATGGCGCGGAGGATGTCGAGCTCCTTCAGATGCTTTCCCGGAGCGTTTCAGTGGCGTTGGCCAACGCGGAGCATTTTCAGCAGAGGGAAGAGCAGTTTGAGATCAACGCACAACTGGATAAAATTGGGACTCTGGGCCAGTTGGTGGCCTCTTTTTCGCATGAAGTGGGGAATAAGATTGGGGCTTTGGCCGGTGGGACGGAGCTTTTAGTACAGGGGTTTGAAACGCTTCGAAAGGATCCTCGGATTTCTCAGCATGCAGATTTGGCCAAGCTCTTTGAGCAAATCGAGGAGGATCAGCGGTTTCAGCATGATTGTTTGATGACCTCGGTCCAGATGGTGAAAGAGATCAAGGAGTTTGTTCGGATGAGTGACCGAGTGGAACCTGTGGATTTGAAGGGGTGTGTGGAGTTGGTGAAGCGGATTTTGGATTATGATATCGGCCGTTCTGGGATTAATTTTGAGCTCGAGTGTGCGGAAGGAGTGCCACGGATTCCGGGCAATCCAGGACAGATTCACGAGGTTCTCATGAATCTATTTATCAATTCTCGTGATGCGATTCAATCTCGAAGGGAAGCCGAGGGGAGGGGGGAGGGTTGGAAGGGGAGGATCGAGGTGCGGATTGGCCCAGAAGGGGAATGGATCCGACTGGAGGTGGCAGATAACGGGTGCGGCATTCCTAAAGAGAACGTGGAAAAGGTGATGCGTGGCTACTTCACGACGAAAGCCGTTGGAAAGGGCACCGGAATGGGGGTTTCGTTTATCAGGAAAGTGATGGAGCGCCATGGTGGGAAGATGGGGATTGAGAGTGATATTCATACAGGAACCCGTATGGTTCTGTTGTTTCCCATAGGGGGAGTGAAGGGATCGTAAAAGAAGAGGAGGCGATCGATGGAGAAACCGACGATATTATATGTGGATGATGAGAAGGATCAGCTTTATCTGTTTCGGCGTCAATTTGAGAAGCATTTTAGGGTGCTCACGGTCCAGAGTGGGGAGGAGGGGCTGGGGTTTCTTAAAAAGGAGCCGATTCAGGTGGTGATTGCCGATGAGAAGATGGATTCGATGAGCGGGATCGAGTTTTTGAAGGAGTGTCGGAAGGTGGCCCCAAACGTTCCACGGATGATGCTCACGGCCTATCAGGATGAGGATTTGTTGCTTCGAGCCATTAATGAGGGGAAGATCCATCAATACCTTCGCAAGCCCTTGAGTGGGAAAGAGGAGGAGGTGGTGATCATTCTTCAGATGTTGATCGCGGATCAGGCACAGAAGCAGACCTTGGAGCGACAGAATGAGGAGTTGCGCAAAGCGGTTCTCGATCTCAAGATGGCTCAGGAGAGGGCGATGGCGCTGGATCGGTTAGAACACCGCTACCGCGTCGTTAACGAGATAGGGCATAATGTGAACAATCCTTTTACCGCGGTGTACACTTATTTTCAGTTATTGGAGGAGAAGCTTAAAGCTTACAGTGAGAAAAAAAAGAAGGGGGAGGTTCAAGAGAAGGACAAAGAGGAGTTATTGAACTGGGTCACGGCGCTGTGGGGGGAGCATGTGGCTCCGCAGATGGCGAGGGTTTATCAGGAGCTTCATAACCTCAAGAGATTCATCCAAGACGAGACCGACCCGGTGGGGGATGCGATGAGTCCAAAGAAGAGGAGCTAACCTTTTACGAGGCGTAGAGAGCTTGCTCAACCTCGATATAATTCGTTGCCCTTTCAATGGCCAATTGGAGTTCTTCAGGATCATAAGGCTTGAGGCACAAGTAAAAGATTCCAAGGGCTCGGATGGTTCTTTCCATCTCAAGGGAATCCTGAGAGGTGGCGGCGATTACAGGAAAATGGGGAGAATCTTTTCGGAGGTGTCTCAGTGTCTCCATAGCCCCATTGTTTTCAGAATCGAGATCGATGAGTCCAAGACAGGGTTGATAGGAGGAGATGGCTTGAAAAAGTTTTTGAGGGTCTTGGATCCAGATTCCGGAATACCCCCACGATTGGAGAAGTTGAATAAGAGCCTGGGCCCCCTCTTTTTCCATTCCCAAGATTAATATTTTTTGGTCCTTCGTCATGGTGGTTACCTTCCGTTTCAAGCTCTTCACCTAAGGAATATGCAAAATCCATGCCGAAAAGGGGCTTTTTATAACTCCATGATTTTATTGATTTATATTTTGAGTCGCTAGGAATGGAAGGATTTATATGTGCGTACTAGTCACAAAAAGGCTAAAAAATTCACAGTGCGCTTGCAAGCGCATAAGAAATTAGGCTGCTCAAAAAGCTCCAGATGCGAGGCGCCCGACTGAGGCCGAGTGAGGCGTACTTGGTTAGTACGCCGCAACGAGTGCCGAGGGAGGGCAACGAAGCAGATGGATTTTTTGAGCAGCCGTTACAGTTTGTATTTTTCGAATTTGCGATAAAGCGAGCGCCGGCTCACACCCAAAATCCTGGCAGCTACCGTCTTATTTCCACTTACATTTTTCATGACACGTCGAATGTGGTCTCCCTCGACCTCCTCCAGAGTCTTCATATCGAGTGGAATCGATTCGCTCGACCGCACCGGGTTGGTGAACTGTTGCAAGTGAGAAGGGAGATCCGTCAGTGTGATAAAATCTTTGGAAGCCAAAAGCGAGGCTCGTTCGATGACATTTTCCAATTCGCGGACATTCCCTTTCCATGGATAGTTCAGAAGAGCGATTTGGGCTTGACGAGTAATCCCTTTGATCTTTTTTCCAAGTTTTTGATTCATCGCGCTCAAGAAGTGTTTCACCAGGAGGGGGATATCTTCTCGGCGTTCGCGGAGAGGGGGAAGATAAATCTCAGCCGTATTTAATCGATAGTAAAGATCTTCACGGAAACGCCCTTCTTGCATCCCCTTCACGAGGTCTTGATTAGTGGCGGTGACAACCCGAGCATCCACTTGAATCGTTTCGTTCGATCCCACCCGTTTGACCTCTTGATTTTGGAGAACACGGAGCAGTTTAACTTGAGTTTGAGGAGAAAGCTCTCCGATTTCGTCGAGGAAGATCGTTCCTCCATCGGCGACTTCAAATAATCCATGTTTGGTCCGAATAGCGCCAGTGAAAGCCCCCTTCACATGACCGAACAGCTCGCTTTCAAGAAGAGTTTCCACGAGCGCCGAGCAATTACAGGCAATGAAATTCTTGCCCCGTCGGGGGCTGAGTTCATGAAGAGCCCGAGCGACCATCTCCTTGCCCGTTCCGGTCTCACCCGTGATCAAAACCGTGGTGAAATGCTTGGCAAGTCTTCGGATCATGGAGAAAATTTCCAACATGACAGGGCTTCGAGCCACAATCCCATGAAAAACAACCGCTTCCTCGAGCTGATTTTGAAGTTCTCCCACTTTATGGCGCAATCTCCGATTTTCATCGATCTCTCGAATGGAGCGGAGCAAGGCTTTTAAATCGATTGGCAGGGGAAGAAAATCGTAGGCCCCTTCTTTTACGGCATGAATCATTCGTTCACGCGGTGGATTTTGATCCACAAGGATGACCTCGGTCAGCGGATCGAATTCTTTGACTTTTCGCACCCATTCCGTGTCTTGCGTCTCAGAGTGAGACCCATCGGTAATCATAAGATCCACAGGATCGGAGTAGGAATTGGAGAAGTAACGATCGGGGTCTTCAGCTAGAATTTCGCATTTTTTATTTTCGAGATCGAGTTTAAGTTGTTCTAAAAATTTGAAATCTTGGATAGAGACAAGGATCCTAAAATTTTCTTTGGAGGAGGAAATTTTCTCTGGTTCAAGAGGGGGCGTTGATTTTTCTGGAGAAGCTATTTCTTTAATCGGATCGATAACAGCCTCGTTATAAATGTGTATCCGCAGTCTCTAAATATGCCGCAGGTGGGATTTGAACCCACACGCCTTTCGGCGCCACCCCCTCAAGATGGTGTGTCTGCCAAGTTCCACCACTGCGGCTCTTTGTACAAACGCAATAAATGCTGTTATACTTCGTTGGCCTCCTTCAGCACTCGCTCAGCGTACGCCACAAGTACGCTTCGCTCAGCTTCAGTCGGCCGCCTCGTCTAACAACATTTATTGCGTTTGTATGATGCCTTAAAAGAGGGCGTTTGTCAATTTTGTGGTGGTGGAATGGGCTCTTCTAGAGGTGCCCTCAAGGAGTGGGCGCCTCTGGAGTGGCTGGTTCCGAGGGGGGTGTTGCAGCAGGGGGTTCGACTGCCGCCTCTGATTCTGAGAAGATGGTTTCGTTATGTTTTCGAGTGGTCACGTAGGTCAACGATAAGGAGGTCAGAATGAAAACGAAAGCGCAAAGGGCGGTTAGTTTCCCTAAAAACGAAGCGGGGCCTGCGCTTCCAAAGAGGGTTTGGCTAGACCCCCCGAAAGCCGCTCCAATATCGGTTCCTCGGCCTGTTTGAAGAAGCACGATCAAAATGAGGGCAATCCCCACAAAAATGTGAACAACCATAATAAAAGTTGTCATCCGTTTTCCTTCAGGACAGATATAGCACTTCCGATAATAGAAAGAAAGCTTTGCGCCTTGAGGCTGGCTCCTCCTACTAAAGCTCCATCGATATCCGGTTGAGCAAAAAGCCCGCGCGCATTTTCTGGATTCACACTCCCTCCATAGAGAATCGGGGTCTTAGAGGTTTTTATTTGATCCCGGATAAATTGGTGAACCTCTTGAGCCATCTCTGGGGAGGCCACCTTTCCAGTGCCAATGGCCCAGATCGGCTCATAAGCAATGAAAAGCTCTTCGATCTGTTTTGAACGGAGCGAGACAAAGGCCTGCTGGATTTGGGTTTGGATCACCGAGAAGGTTTTCTGCGATTCTCTCTCTTGAACCGTTTCCCCAACGCAGACGATGGGCTTAAGCCCCACACGAAAAGCGGCCTGGATCTTCTTCCCAACGATTGAGTTTGTTTCACCAAAATACTGGCGGCGTTCCGAATGACCGATGAGGACATAACGACATCCTATATCGGCCAACTGTTCGCCTGCGATGGCTCCAGTGAATGCCCCTGGCTTTTCCCAATGGAGATCTTGGGCCGCAAGTTCCATGGAGCTCCCTTTTAATTCGAGAGCCGCCGCTTGAAGCGCAGTAAATGGAGGGGCCACGATCACCTGAACCCCATTGAGTTTTGGGAGTCCTTGGAGAAGTTGTTTAACGAGCTCGTTCGATTCCCCAAGCGTCAGGTTCATTTTCCAATTGCCGGCGATGATCAGAGCCGTTTTCTTCATAATTTCGTCTCAAGAACCTCGATTGCGGGCAGCCTTTTCCCAGCCAGATAGGCTAGAGAAGCTCCCCCTCCTGTAGAAACATGACGAAACTTATCATGTAATTCAAACTCGTCAATAGCAGCTAGCGTGTCTCCTCCTCCTGCAACCGTCAGCTCCGAGGAGTTTGCCATAGCTTGGGCGACTCGTTGTGTTCCTTCTCGATAGGCATGAATCTCAAAAAGTCCCATCGGGCCATTCCAAAAGAGAGTCTTGGCATGAGCGATCTGTGATTCGAACCTCTCCGCTGTCTTAGGCCCGATATCCAGAATCGACCATCCGGCGGGCAATTGATCGACGGCAACAAGCCGGCGCTCTGCATTCGGAGAAGAATCGGGAGCGGCGATGGCATCTGGAGGGAGATGGATCTCGATCCCTTTGTCTTTAGCTTTCTTCAATATCGATCTTGCCGCCTCAATCTTGTCTGGCTCGTGCCGAGAGCTTCCAATCTCAATCCCAGAAGCTTTAAGAAAAGTGTTCGCGATGGCCCCTCCAATTAAAACAAAGGAGACTTTTTTAAGGAGATTCGAGATAAGATCGATCTTGTCTTCGGCCTTGGCCCCTCCCAAGATCAAGCCAAAAGGGGAGGGAGGATTGTCCCGAACCTCTCGAAGCGTTTCGATCTCTTTTTCCATGATGAATCCTGCGGCGGTCGCTTCCATGTGAAAAACCATCCCAAAGGTGGAGGCGTGAGCTCGATGGGCGGTGCCAAAGGCATCGTTAATGTAGAGTGGAGCGAGCTCGCTCAACGCTTTCGAGAATTGTGGATCATTCTTTTCTTCTTCCGGATGAAACCGAAGATTTTCCAGCAGAAGGAGATCCCCCGGCTTTAAGGCCTCTGCCTGTTTTCGAGCCTCGGGTCCCACACAATCCGCAGCGAACTGAACCGATCGATCCATTCGAAGACTTAAGTAGTCCGCCACCGGTTTTAAGGTCAAACGAGGATCGACCTTCCCTTGTGGACGTCCCAGATGAGAGGCGATCACCACGGCAGCCCCTTCTTTGAGTGCATATTCGATTGTCGGGAGGGTCTCTTCCACTCGGCGATAATCAGAGATTCTTCCCCCGTTATCCAGTGGAACGTTTAAGTCGGCGCGCAAAAAGATCCTCTTCCCTTGAAGATGAAGTTGGTGGATGTATTTCATGCGTTTTAAAGGGATTTTGCAATGAGAGAGGTCACATCGATCATCCGATGAGAGAAGCCCCACTCGTTGTCGTACCATCCAAAGATTTTAACAAAGTTCTCTCCGATCAGCATCGTCGACAAAGCGTCAAAGATGCAAGAGTAAGAGGTCCCATTGAAATCGCTAGAGACGAGCTCCTCTTTCTCATAGGCAAGAATCCCTTTGAGAGAGGTCTGAGAGGCCTTCTCAAAAGCCCCATTTACCTTTTCGATCGTAGCCGGTTTTTCAACCTCGGCTACGAGATCCACGAGCGACACATTCGGGGTTGGAACTCGCACGGAGACCCCATCGAGCTTCCCTTTAAGATGGGGAAGAACAGATCCGACCGCTTTTGCGGCGCCGGTGGTGGTAATAATCATGGAAAGGGCAGCGGCCCGAGCTCGCCGAAGATCTTTGTGGGGCAAGTCCAGAATTCGTTGATCATTCGTGTAAGAGTGAATGGTCGTCATTGTCCCTCGCTTCAAGCCAAAATTCTCATCGATGACTTTAGCCATGGGAGCCAGACAATTCGTGGTGCAAGAGGCGTTGGAGATGATGTGGTGATTTTTGGGATCGTACTCTTTGTGATTAATCCCGTAGGCTAAAGTGATATCCGGATTCTTGGCCGGGGCCGAGATGATCACCTTTTTGGCTCCCGCCTTGAAATGAAGCTCGGCTTTGTCACGAGAGGTGAAAAGGCCCGTCGATTCCAAAACGACATCCACTCCCAGTTCCTTCCAAGGGAGTTCTGAAGGATCTTTTTTGGCAAGGATCTTGACCTCTTTTCCATCGACCTTAAATCCCGCCTCGGTCAGATCCACCTTCGCATTGAATCGACCATGAACGGAATCGTAACGGAGCAGATGAGCCAGCGTTTTTGGATCGGTGATATCATTAATCGCAACGATGTTAAAATCAGGATTGTTATAACCTACACGATAAACGCATCGTCCAATTCGTCCAAAGCCATTGATTCCAACACGCACCGCCATTTTCCGATCTCCTTAAAATTGTGGGCCTACCAAGGTGCGGATTATAATCAGGGGGAGGGGGATCGTCAAGGATTACTGAGTACGATGACGTCATCCTGTCACCGACTCTGCGGCTTTAACGGCCTCTTACAAAATCCGAGGGGACATGTGCTCATTTCGAAGTTGACATTGCGGTTGGATTCATTTAGAATTAAGGCGAATGATAAAGAATGAAGGAGATGTACAATGGCTAAAACCGTGACATTGCGAATTGATGATAGCATTTATGATATCTTTCATGCTTTCGCCGATTCTGAAAATCGCTCTCTTGCCAATCTTATTGAAACGGCTGCAAAGAAGCACCTTGAGGAATGCCTGTTTGTTGATGAAACGGAGATGCGTGGGATTCTAGAGGATAAGCATTTACTCGGAAGACTCAAAAAAGGAGCGCTTGCAGCGAAGAAACGCCAGGGTCAATTCGTTGAATAGATACCGCATCTTTGAAACTACTATTTTTCAGGAGGATTTAGAGGGGATTCCTAATCCTTTCCGTTCCAAGGTCATCGACAAGCTACGTAATTATGTTTATCCTCAGCTACGTCAACAACCTCACTTTGGACTTAATATTAAGAAATTAAAAAATTGGAGTCCAGAAACCTGGCGTTACCGGATTGGACCCTGGCGATTCTTCTATGAAATTGATGAAAAACAGAAAGTTGTTTCGATGACGACGTTGGATCAACGTAAAGACGCTTATGGATGAGGGTGCGGATGGTAAAGAAGTTTAATGACCGACAGCTAAAGGGTTTGTTTTGGATTTTATTGGTAATCTCGTTAGGGGAAATGGGGGTAGTTTCGACTTCCCGTGCCGAGCTGGTGGATCGGACGGAGGTGATTGTTAATCGTCAGGTGATTACTTGGCGTCAGTTGCAAGTAGAGGCGCGTCTTCAGGCGATCGTGGATGGCGAAATTCGATCGTGGAAAGAATCCCTTTCCGAGGAATACTTGAACGCCATTCGAGATCGGCTGGTCGATCGAACGCTCTTGTTGCAGGAGGCCTCCCGCCTGCGGGTGATTGTGGAGAATGGGCCCGCTGTTGAAGAGGAGTTCCAACGGCTTAAAAAGCAATTTCCTGTGAAGGAAGATTGGGAGGCTTTTCTCCACGCCTATGATCTCGATCTGCAGGAGGTGCGACGGATTGTGGAAGAAAAACTCGTGGTTCAATCCTTTTTAGAGACGAGGGTCACACCTTTATTTCGTCTTTCTGCGGAACCTGATAACCAGGGATACGAAGAATGGATCGAGCCATGGATGGATCGGCTTCGAAGTCGCTCTAAAATTGAACGATTGCATTGACATCGCCTCGCTCTTTGTTATAATCCCAAAATAAATTATGATCCAAGTTCAAGAGCTCACTAAACGGTACGGCGATTTTGAAGCGATTCAAGGCGTTTCGTTCTCTATCGGAAAAGGGGAGATCGTCGGATTCTTAGGGCCCAATGGCGCTGGGAAAACGACAACGATGCGGATCTTGAGTTGCTTCATGCCCCCCACGTCAGGGTCCGGTAGTATCGCTGGATTGGATCTCTTTCGAAACTCTTTGGAGGTGCGGAAAAGGATCGGCTATCTGCCGGAGCATCCCCCTCTTTACCCTGAAATGACGGTTCGAGGCTATCTCTTTTTTGTCGCAACCATCAAAGGGATCTCTAAGCGTGAACAAAAGGCAAAGCTTTCTAAAGCGATTGAACAATGCGGCTTGGTTGAGGTTCAGGATCGGCTCATTGGGCGTCTTTCTAAAGGGTATCGGCAGAGAATCGGAATCGCGCAGGCTTTAATTCACGATCCGGAGGTTGTGATTTTAGATGAACCAACCATCGGGTTAGATCCTGCTCAAATCATCGAGATTCGCCGTCTCATTAAAAGCTTGGCGGGGGAAAGAACGATCCTCTTGAGCACCCATATCCTTCCTGAAGTGAGCATGCTTTGCAATCGAGTTATTGTGATCAATCGAGGGAAAATTTTGGCTTCCGATGCCTATGAGAAGCTTACCTCTGAAATGGATCGAGGCCAAAGATTGCACCTCAAGGCTCGGGGTCTGGATGTGGAGCGACTTCGGTCTCTCCCCGGAATTGTCGATGTTCAATCGGAAGATGCGGATTCGTGCCTCGTCGAAGCGGAACAAGGGAAAGAGATGCGGGAGGCCGTTTCTCGTTATGTGATCTCGCAAGGCTGGGGATTGTTGGAGCTGACTTCCAAGTCTTTAACTTTAGAAGAGGTTTATCTGAGATTGATCTCAGAGTCGGAGGGATATTCCGCATGAAAGGACTATGGGCTATCGCTCGGAGAGAGCTTCAATCTTACTTTGCCTCGCCAGTGGCTTATGTTGTCTTTACGATCTTCCTTCTCCTCTCTGGCTATCTTTTTTTTAACGCTTTGCTCTACTTTAACCTTTTTAGTTTACAGGCCTCTCAGTACCCCTGGATGGCTCAGCAACTCAATATTAATCAAATGGTCATCCAGCCTCACATGCATAACTTTGTGGTTCTTCTCTTGTTTGTGATCCCCCTTTTGACGATGAGACTTTTTGCGGAAGAGAAGAAACAGATGACGATAGAGCTTTTGCTCACCTCTCCGATTTCAGTGGGACAGATTGTGCTGGGGAAATTCTTGGCGGCCTTCGTTGTCTTCTTGGGGCTCATCGTTTTATCAACGACCTTTCCCTGGATCGTCAGCGCTATTTCTGACATCGATATCGGGCCTATTCTGACAGGCTATTTGGGGGTGATTTTATTAGGCGGGCTTTATCTGGCGGTCGGTGTGTTTGCCTCGACTTTGACCCAGAATCAGATCGTCGCGGCGGTGGTGTCTTTCGGCCTTCTTCTTTTGCTCTATATCCTTCCTTTTGCCTCGAACGCCTTGCCTGGGCCCATGGCAAAGGTCATCTCCTCGGTGGGCTTTGCGGAACATTTTGAGGATTTTACAAAAGGACTGATCGATATCCCAGCATTAACCTATTTTCTCTCTCTTATTGTTTTTATCCTTTTTTTGGCGAAGCAGATTGTTGAATCGGTTCGCTGGCGTTAGAGGAATTTCTATGAATGACGAATCTTCAGGACGTCGGAGATTAAAGTACGGAAGCAATGTGGTGGTAGGAACACTCTTTGTGTTTGCCATCTTGGTGTTGGGGAACTACATTGCCACTCGACATCCCAAACGTTTTGATCTGACGGAAGGTCAACTCTACAGTTTGTCAGACCAGACCTTAAAACTTCTGTCGGAGCTTCAAGAGGAGATTCATATTCAGGCTTTCTTTCAAGAGACCCACGACTCCAAGAAAAAATTTGAGGATCTGCTGAAAGAATATCGTTACCACTCTCCAAAGTTTTATTATGAGTTTATCGATCCCGTCAAAAATCCGGTCTTAGCGCAGCAAATGGGAGTGACAGAGGATGGGACCGCTTTCATTCGTCGCGGGGAGAAAACACAGCGCATCAAAGGGGAAACAGAACAGGACGTCACCAATGCCTTCATTCAGATGACTCGCGGAGCCCAAAAGAAGGCCTGTTTTACTTCAGGACATGGAGAGAACGATTTCTCCGACACCGGAGCTCAGGGTTATTCTGTCGCTAAAGAGGAGCTCGAAAGAGAGGGATATTCGGTGGCTAGCGTCCAACTCTTTACGGAGGATGTTCCTCTCTCGGAATGCCATGTGCTGGTGGTGAGCGCTCCTCAGAAGGCTTTGCTCGAGGCGGAACAAAAGAGACTCACCGACTATTTTAATGGTGGGGGGCGGGTTTTAATTCAGTTGGATCCCTATCAAGACGGGGGGCTCCGAGCGTGGTTGCAGCGACAGGGTCTCCGGATCGAGGAAGATATTGTTGTCGATCGCTTGGCCCGTCTCTTTAGCGGCGATATTTTTACCCCTTTTATCGGAGATTACCCGGAGCATCCCATCACAGAGCGTTTTAACCTTGCCACTTTTTTCCCTGGAGTTCGGTCGATCTCTCATTCCGGGGAGCTCCCGCCAGGGGTGGAGGTTTCCGATATCGCCCGCACTGGAGAGCAGAGTTGGGCTGAAACCGATAAGGCGGTTTTTGAGTTTAACTCCGAAGAAGACAGCGCAGGCCCTGTAACGATTGCTGTGGCCGTGACCCGATCACAAGAGGAAGAAGCTATGGAAGCCAAAGAGGGAAGACTCGTGGTGTTCGGAGATTCCGGCTTTGCGAACAACACCTATTTTTCCTATTCTGGAAACGGTGATTTCTTTCTCAATGCGATCAGCTGGCTTGTGGAGCAGGAAGATCTCATCTCGATTCGGCCCAAAGAGACCGGCTATACCCCCGTTCAGATGACTCGCGAGCAGATCTCCAAAATCTTTTGGGGAGGAGTTGTGGCTTTGCCTCTTTTCTGTGTGTTGGTGGGGGTTGTTGTCTGGTTATTCCGACGAAGACGCTAATTGTCATTCCCGCGCAAGCGGGAATCCATGTCATCCCCGTGAAAACGGGGATCCAGCACTGGATTCCCACTTTCGTGGGAATGACGGCAAGAAATGAGATTTCGAAACACATTGTTTTTGCTACTCCTTCTTGTTGGGATCGGCGCCTACGTCTATTTTTTTGAAAGGGGAAAAGATTCTGAGCCGAAAGAGGGGAAGGTCTTTCCTTTCTCTGAGGATCAGATTGAGGGTTTCCGACTCTTTAATGAGGAGGAGATGATCGAGATTCAGCGCGTTGATCCCAGCGGATGGCAGATTACCAAGCCGATTGAAACGGAGGCCGATCCTTCGGCTGTTAACGGTTTGGCCTCGACGTTATCTCTCCTTCGAGCCGATCGTGTTCTGGAAGAAAATCCCCCTGATCTTTCTCCTTATGGGTTGGAGGATCCACCACTTCGAGCGCAGATTCTTTTGAAGGGGGAGAAAGAACAGGAGCTTTGGGTGGGAGAGAAAAGCCCAATTGGGTACAAGGTGTACGCCAAGAGAGCGGATGAACCCCGATTATTGCTTGTTTCGGAAAATCTTCAGAATACGTTGGAGAAATCTCTCTTTGATTGGAGAGACAAACGGATTTTTCATTTCGAAATCTCTGAAGTGGAGCGGATCTCTTGGTTCAAAAGGGGCTCTTCCGAGCCGATCGTTTTGAAAAAAGAGAAAGATCGGTGGTATCTTGGAGATCCTATTGTCCATTTAGCGGATCCCGAGGAAGCGGAAAAGGTTGTGAGTTCGATCCGAAACCTCCGCGCCTCCGAATTTGTTGAGGGTGGAGAGAGGCGTGACGTGGAACTCGATGTTTGGAGCGTTCTCGTTCAACTTCAAGGGCGCCCGGATCCCATGCAACTCTATCTGGGTGGGTCTGTGGGAGAGGATAAAATCCAAGCCAGACTTTTGGGGAAAGACACGCTTTATGTTGTTTCTTCCAAGGTGGTGGAGGATTTGGAGCAAACTCCTTTCGATCTTGCGGAGAAATCGGTTCTCCCTTTCAAACGATGGGACGTGGAAAAGATCTCGATCCGGGACGGAGACTCGCAGATCGATTTAATGAAGAAAGAAGGAAAATGGCTTGACCTTGCCAATCCTCAGAAGGAATTGGATGAAGCCCGGATCGATGATTTTTTATCGAAACTTTCCGATATGGAAGTGGCTCAATACCTTAAAAACATTCCCTCTTCTGAGGAATCCGGTTTGGAGAACCCGATTTTTGAGGTTCGCGTCGCAGAAGAGGGACAGGAGGAGAAGATTCTTGACGTGGGGGCTCCCTCTCCAGAAAACTCGGTTTTTGCGAATAATAATTTGGAGCCGAAAGTTTTCCTCATTCAGAAAGAAGAAGTCGATTCGTTGCGAGAAGCGAGCCAACCTTTGTTTCCCAATTTAGCTAAGGAGATCAAAGATGCTGACAGCATTCCTCTACACGAAGCAAACGGGGATTCAGGAGATCAAGGATCCCTCGGAGCTCAAGAAAACACTCAGCAATAAAGAGGCAGTCCTTTGGGTCGATTTGGAGGATCCCAATGAAGATGAGTGTGGGGTTCTGTGGGAGGTTTTTGAGTTTCATCCTCTGGCCGTTGAGGATTGCATTGCCGCAAGGATTCAGTACCCCAAAGTAGAAGATTACGGAGACTATCTTTTTGCGGTCTTTCATGGAGTCCATTTGGGGGATGGAGGCAAGGGGTTGCAGACCCATGAGGTGGACACCTTTCTGGGAGCTAATTATCTTGTGACCTTTCACTTTGCCCCCTCGCGTTCTGTCCGCTCTGTTCGTGAGAAATGTCGAAAAGGGGAAAAGATTATGGATCGCGGGGCCGATTACCTTTTGCACGAGATTCTCGATAGCCTTGCTGAAAATTACACCCCCACCATTGAAAAATTAAGTGACCGACTGGAGCAGGTGGAGGATCAGATTTTTGACAATCCCGATAAAAAAACATTGAGTCAAATTTTTGATTTGGAAAAAGAGATCTTAGCCGTTCGGCGGATTCTTCATCCTGAAAGAGAGGTTTTAACCCATTTGATTCGAGGGGAGTTTCGGCAGATCGATCGCAATAATGTCCCCTTTTTCCGGGATGTTTACGATCGCCTCAATCGAATGGGGCAGTTTTTAGATACTTATCGAGATCTCATCACAGGGGCTCTCAGCGCCTACAATTCTATCGTTTCCAACCGTTTGAATGAGGTCATGAAAGTTCTCACGATTTTTTCGACGATCATCCTTCCGCTCACTCTGGTGAGTGGCATCTATGGAATGAATTTCAAATTCATGCCGGAATTGAGCTGGCGGTATGGTTACTTTTTTAGTCTTGGCCTCATGACTTTGATTGTTGCGGGGTTGCTGATCTATTTCAAAAGGAAAAAATGGTTTTAATACAAACGCAATAAATGCTGTTATACTTCGTTGGACTCCCTCAACACTCACTGCGGCGTACTAACCAAGTACGCCTCGTTCGGTCT
>JACQOV010000108.1 GCA_016202395.1 Deltaproteobacteria bacterium | reverse complement strand
CTTCTTGCGTATCATTTTGTCGTCATCCCCGCTTTCACGGGGATGACCATAAAAAACTGGAGGTACCCATGAAAACCGATGCTCATTCTTCTTCCCCTTTTTCCAAAGGGGCTTTTTCTGCATTCTCCCCCTTGAAGCGAGGGGCGTCCTCTTCTTCCTCCCCCTTGAGACAAGGGGGAGCTAGAGGGGGTTACTCCGATTCTGTCATTGCGAGTCCCTCCCTTGGGAGGGGCGAAGCAATCTCCCCTTCTTTCCTCTCCCCCAAGGGGAGAGGATTCCAGGTGAGGGGGATTCTTCTCTTCATGGCCTTTCTCTTCACCTTCCCTGCCTTTGCCGCTCGTCTCTCCTACCAAGGGGTGTTGGAGAGTCATAACGGGCCGGTGACCACTCCGGTAGGGATGTTTTTAGGTTATGCATCGATGCGAGTTGTGGGGAGGGGAGCGTGGTATGGGAGGAGGAATGGTCCTCGGCTGTGACGGAACCGGTAGAAGTGAGTGGAGGGATTTTTTCCGTGGAGTTAGGGAGCTGGAATGACATAGGAGATGACGAGAATGTCATAGTGGGATCGGAGTTGTATTTGCAGGTGATGTTGGGAGATGCCGATGGGAGTGGATGGGAAAAGATGGATGGGGATTCTGATCCACAGAAGGTAGCTTATCAGCACCTGGTTTCCGTCCCTTACGCCATGGGTTCCCAAGGGGATTTTATCGTGGCCAATGGCAATTTGGGTGTGGGAACGGCGGATCCGGGTTATGCTCTCGATGTTAGAAATACTCAAGATAATGGGGGGGTGCAGATTCGAGGAGATGGGACAGATAACAAAAACATTCGACTAATACTCAGTAACGGCGGTCTTAATGCAGGAGACACCATCATCAAATTCGATCATCCTGGCACGGGAGACATAGGGGGTGAGGACGCTTGGACGATTGGAGTTGACCGATCCGATGTGCATAAATTCAAGATCAGCGCCTCTGGAGGCATTCCTGGAACGAACGATTACCTCACTGTTCAGGGCAATGGCAACGTGGGCATCGGGACGACAAGACCGGAGGCGAAGTTAAGTATCGCGGGGGGAGGGAAGAGTACTTACATTAATCCTGGCGATTTGCAGATATATTATGATTCTTGGAGGCGTTTGCAAATTACCGCAGATACACCCGATTTATACAAAATTCGGGCATTAGATTACAATGGAGATCCCGATGCGAATCTTATGTTAGATGCTGGCAATGTGGGGATTGGGAGGGCGGTTCCCGACTACAAGCTGGATGTGGATGGAGGGGATATCCACACGTATGGGAGTTTGCGATCAGATCAGGATTTGTATGTGGAGGGGCAGATGTTTGGCGCGAGACTGAATTTAACGGGAGAAGGAGTTTCATCCTATGTCCTGGGGCATGGAGGAGGGATGAACTATGGAGTCGTAGCGTCCACAAGCCATACATTTGTAGTGGGCGAGGCCGACATTGCTCGGATCAGCGATCAAGGAGTTCAAATAATCACAGGCAATATGGGGATAGGCACTTCTCCTAATTCTCAATACAAACTCGATGTCAACGGAGACATTCGAGCGGATGATATTATTTTGGATGTGCTTCTGTCCAAAAATATCAGTTTCATTGATAGCACTGGGAATTATTTTGATATTTCTATAGAGAATGACATCTTGATCGTTTGATCACCCTGGTTTTGGTGGGGAAGGTTGTAAGGATGTGATTCTAAATGGTGGTGCCCTTTGTTATGACAATGGAGGAGCAGCGTTCCAGTTTTTTGGTTCCGGAGATTTTCATGCTGGTGGAGGCATCCAAGCCAGAGATATCCAATTTCAACCTTCTTCAGGCTCAGATGCGGGATCTATGGGGAACATGGGTTGGTTTAAACCTGGCGGTGATAGTCCCTCCGATTGCAACGAAAATTCCGAAAGAGGGAGATTAAAATTTTTACAGAGGGATGATGGCATGGGAGATCGTTTATGTTACTGCCGGCGGGAGGGGAATGGTATTTACTTCTGGCACTGTTGGTAAGAAAAAGATGGGGGTTCGGCCTCGGTATTTCGGTTTATGGTTCGACAGGCCTGTCCTGAGTTTATCGAAGGGTGAATTAAAAAAGATGGGATCCGGCTTTGGTATGTCGCTCATTCAACTTATTCTCATGGGGTTAATCCGATCTCTTGAAGTCCCTCTTGCCAAGGCAGGGCGTAAACATCCCCAATTTTCTTGGGGCGAGGATCTCGAGATAGAACATACGCTTGAGCTTTCTCGAAATCTTTTAAGAAAGATTGAACAATGCGCGTGTCTCGTTCATCCACATGTTCTGAAGATTTGATTTCGACCAATGCCGTTGGAGCTCCAGGTCTCTCCATAATAAGATCAATCTCCGCCCCGTCCTTTGTTAACAAGTAGGAAAGACGGAAATCTTTTTTAAGATAGGTGTTGAGACGATGGATCTCTATCATCAAAAAATGTTCGAAAGCCTTCCCATAAACAGAAGTTTGAGGGAGAAGTTGTTGAGGGAGGGTTCGATCTAACGCCCTTTTGACGCCGACATCGAAGAAATAAAATTTTGGGCTTTTCCTTTGTTGTTTGCGGATCGAGCGGTGGTACGGCTCCAATAAAAACCCCAGAAGAGTGTCTTCAAGGATTTCAAAATAAGATTGGACGGTTTTTACATCGGCCCCCACATCTTTCGCGATGTTGGTGTAATTCACAATCTCACTGTTTGTTTGCGCAGCCACCTCTAGGAATTTGCGGAAGGGAGGAAGCTCTCTTATAAAATGCTCCGCCCACACTTCCTCTTTGAGATAAGTCAAGGCGTAAGCTCGAAGGAAATCGTTTTTTTCTTCGTCGGTATGGAGTTGAGAGATTTTGGGCAAGGTTCCCCAGTGCAAGGCATTCGTCAAATTAAATTCTTCACCCATCTCGACATGGGTCAATGGAAAAAGGTGATTGACGAAGGCTCGTCCCGCAAGAAGGTTCGCGCCCCCTCTTTTAAGTTTCCTTGCGCTCGATCCTGTGAGGGCAAATTTTAAATGGGATGTCTCAATCAGCTGGTGCACCAGATCGAGCAGTTTGGGAATCTTCTGCACCTCGTCAATGACTACCCATCCGGGCTTTTCTTTTTGACCCGCGATCTCTTCCGTCAACGCATTGGGATGCCGCTCCAGAAGATCTTCTTTCTCGGGGTCGAGAAGGTCAAACCAGAGAACGTTTTCACCTTGAAAATAGCTTCTCAGAAAGGTCGACTTGCCCGTTCCCCTGGCTCCAAAGAGAAAAAAACTGTAGGTTTTTAAAGGACTTATGATTCTTCTGAACATGGTCCAGAATAATACGATAAATATGGACTTATGTCAATGGAAGATGGGATCTGACTTCGGTATTTCGGTTTGTAAGTGTGAAAATTGACTTTGGTGAAACACCTCCTATAATGAACGGTGTGAAATCCTTCCGGAGAGCCTTTCTTGCTGTTGGAGTTGTCTTCAGCGTGCTTACCTTTACCTATTCGTGTGGTGGCAGTGGCGATGAAAGTGGCGTAAGTAATCCCGATGAAGAGGAAGACGATCCGGGCACAGCGGAGGAGGATACGGGTGACACAACCCAAACGGACGATTCGGGTCTTGGGGCGACCCTTTCAAGCATCCAAGAGAATATCTTTACTCCCAACTGCGCTTCATCCAGCTGTCACGCTGGCAGCAGCCCTCAAGCAGGTTTAAATCTCTCCGATGGAAAAAGTTTCGAAAATCTTGTTGGAGTTTCGAGTCAACAAGTGCCAAGTTTAAAAAGGGTTGAATCTGGCGATTCTGGCGCAAGCTACCTTGTGAATAAAGTTGAGGGGACCGCTGGCAGTGTGGGGGGAAATAGTTCGCAGATGCCTAAAGGGGGAAGCCCCCTATCTGATGAGGAAATTCACGCGATCAAGGATTGGATTGATGCCGGCGCACTCAATAATTGACCCCCGCCTTTGGTGGGGGTCATCCTGAGCGAGGTCCCGCGGCTGCGGGACCGAGTCGAAGGATCTCGACATGGAAAAGATACCTTTTCTATTCATTTTTCTTGTCGTTTTTAGTGTGTCTCTTCACGCCGAGCCTCGGCTGGCCGCCAGAGAAGGAGTGACTTGTAACCTCTGCCACATCAATCCCACCGGCGCAGGACAGCGAAACCTCTTCGGTGTTTCGTACGCTGAGAATCAACTTCCCTATTGGAAAGATTTTCCCGACGTTTCTTCGCTGGATAGCCAACTCAACCCCAATATCTCTATCGGAAGCGATCTTAAGTTTCGGTGGACCCATTCCGAAAGTGGAGATGCCACCTTTACGGATTATCAGGGGGATCTCTATTTGACGGTGGATCTTGCCCGACACCTTGCTTTTCATCTGGAGAACGATTTCTTCTCGGGAACACAAGAGATCTTTGGCTTAATTTCAGATTTGCCTCTGGGGTTCTATGCGAAGTTTGGAAGATTTACGCTCCCCTATGGCCTTCGAATCCCCGATGACAGCTCCTTTGTTCGTGGCAGTTTAGGCTTTGCTTTTAGCTTGCCCGACGATGGCGTGGAAGTGGGGTTGAATCAAGGCCCATGGTTTTGGAACGCCTCTTTAACCAACGGGACTTTCGCCGGCAACGATCAAAACGATGCCAAGGCTTTTACGGTGAAAGGAGGATTTGTAAAACGGCGCCTCTGGATTGGAGGTTCATTTTTTCGAAACCCAACACCCACCGTCACTAGCACGCGTTATGGACTCTTTGGCGCTTTGAGTTATTGGGATGGAACGTTGCTTTGGGAGATCGATCGGGGTGAGGACGAAGAGGAGGGGAGTATCGCGCAGATCGACGCATCACTCGTGGAGCTCCATTGGCTTCTTCGTCAAGGAATCAATCTCAAAGTGAAGTACGATTTTTTGGATCCTGACAGGGATATTGCTGACGATGATTTGCGCCGTTACAGCGCAGGATTTGAGTTTTTCCCCGTTCGATTTTCGCGCTTTGAATTGAAGTACCGATGGAATGAGGAGTCTCCAAACCAAGATAACAATGAGCTCTTTTCCGAATTGCACCTCTTCTTTTAGAGGTGCCCTTAAGGGCAAGATTGACAGCCCATAGCGAGTCGGTTTATCCTGCGACGTGATGTCCATTAAAGAAAAAGGCATTTTGTGGGTTGTCCGCATTCTCATGGTCTGCTTTGCCGTGGTGGGATTGATCTTCCTGCTCTTTCCGGAAGGGACGCTGCGCGCCGTTAACCAGGCAGGAGCCCTTTTGGGAGATTTTCATCCCGTAGTGACAGCCACCAACCGGTTTTGGCTCTCACTCACCTTCGCTTTTATGGTCTCTGTGACAGGGATCGCTTACTTTATCCAAAAGGATCTGGAGCGTTACGGGAATCTCTTAATATTATTGGCCCTTGCCAAGGCGGCCTCTTCTCTTTCCTGTCTGGCCTTTTATTTCACGAGCGCCCACGCCTTCGTTTATCTTCTCAACTTTGCCATCGATGGCTCTATTGCCTTGATTTCATTGATTTGTTATCTCCTTCTCCGTCAAGAAGACAACGTCGAATGACCGATGCGACTTGGCAAAAATATTGACTTTGGTCTTTTAATTCTATAGACTAGCTAGGTTCGGCTGTTTCTCCTAAGTCCTTGTTTTTAAAGGGGAGGGATGTGAATATGGAGCCGACCTTTTTGGAAGAGTTTCGGGTCCAGCTCAATCATTGGATGAAGGAACTTTTGAGCGAAGCGGATAGGACTCGCGATGGCATGAACACTGAGAATAAAGGGACATTTCCCGATCCCGCGGATCGCGCGACGATGGAGTCCACTCGAAACTTTACCCTTCGTATTCGCGATCGCGAAAGGCGACTCATTACCAAGATCCAAGAGGCTCTGGCTCGCATCGATGAAGGGACCTTTGGAGTTTGCGAAGTCTGTGGTGGAGAGATCTCTGTGGGGCGCCTGAAGGCGCGTCCGGTAACAACCCTTTGTATCGAATGTAAGGAGACGCAAGAAGCTGAAGAGCAACAAGCCTGAGGGATCCATCCTTTCCATTTTTTTCAGGAGAACCTTTGAATGAGTTTGTTTGATGAGATTCGTGAGCTCCTCTCTGGCCTTGCGCCGGGGCGCCTCATTGATTTTGGCCGTCATTCCGTGTCCAATGCTCAAACCGCCATGCTCTACGAGATTGGTCGGGCCATGGCAAGTTCCATGGAGAGCGTGGACAAAACCCATCGATTGATTACAGAAACGGTGACCGTCATTTTGGGGGTCAAGCGCTCCGTTTTGCTCTTGATCGATCCCAAGAAGAAGGAGTTAATTGTGGGCGCGGGAAGCGGTTTGGTCGATGAAGATTTTCTCGCCAGCTTTCGAATAAAACTCGGTCGTGGAATTTTGGGAGATGTTGCCAAAACAGGGCAGGCGACATGGGTGAAAGACGCCAGCCGTGAAGAAAAGGTTTTAAAGAAGGAGTTGAAAGAGCTTGGAGTGGAAAGCTTTTTGGTGGCTCCACTCAAAATCAAGGAGAAGGTTTTGGGTGTCATCACGGCCGATTCGAAAATCGATAGCAGTCATTTTACGGAGGATGATCTGAGGCTGCTGACGATGCTCGCGAACCTGGCGGCCATTGCGGAGGAGAATGCCAACTTGATCGCCCGGTTGCAAAGAAAAATGGAGTGGCAGAGGTCTATCTTTCTTTTAGGCAAACAGATTATGGATTCGGGCTTAAGTTTGCAGGAGCGTTTGGATACCGTGGTTGCCAAAGCGATAGAGCTGACGGGGGCCCATACCGGCTCTTTAATGTTAATTGACTCTGAGACTATGGAATTGGTGATACGGTCGGAGAAAGGACTTGCCCCGGGGGTTGCCGAGAAATTGCGTTTGGGGATTGGTGAGGGGGTTACCGGTTGGGTTGCTAAAGAAAATCAGCCTTTGATGGTTCCTCGAGTCAAGCAAGATCCACGATATGTCATTGCGAACACCAAAGTGGAATCGGAGTTGGCAGTTCCTATGGCTTGGGAAGAGAAGGTGATTGGAGTTCTCAATGTGGACAGTTTTGAGGCAGATTCCTTTTCGGATCAAGACATGGAGCTGTTGCAGATGCTTGCAAGCGCGGCGAGCATGGCCATCCATCACGCCTTTCTTTTAGATCAATTGAAAAAGATCCAAGGGTCCCATGCGAAAAATTCGTAAAGCCGTCATCCCTGCGGCAGGATTCGGAACCCGTTTCTTGCCCGCCACCAAGGTCCTCCCCAAAGAGCTTTTGCCCATTGTCGATCGCCCTGTAATCCAGTTAGTCATCGAGGAAGCGGTTCAATCCGGGATTGAAGAGGTGATTCTTGTCAGCAATCCCGGCAAGCGACAGATTGTGGAACACTTTGAATCTTCTCCATCCTTGGAGGCATTCTTGGATTCCAAGGGGAAGCAGGATCTCCTCGAAGAGTTAAGGCAGCTCACCTCTTTAGTGCGTGTGAAATCGGTTGAGCAGAAAGTTCCTCTGGGATTAGGGCATGCGGTTCTTTGCGCAAAAGAGGCCGTGGGGGAGGAGCCTTTTGCTGTTTTGCTTCCAGACGATATCACCTCCGGTTCAGAGCCGTGTTTGGGCCAACTGTTAAGCTCTTACGAGGAGATTCCCAACGATGCAGCGACGGTCGCTCTTTATCATGTCCCTCTAGATCAGATTCATCGCTATGGCGTGATTGAGGGGAGTGTGGTCTCTGAAAATCTCTATCAAGTCGAGAGGATTGTTGAGAAGCCCTCTCCAGAAAAAGCCCCTTCTTTATTCGCAGTGATGGGGCGCTATATTTTGCCTTCGCAGATATTTTCGATTTTAGAAGAGGCGCAACCGGGAGTTGGGGGAGAAATTCAATTGACGGATGGCTTAGCGAAGCTTGCGCAACAGAGGAAACTTTACGGCTATTGTTTTGAGGGGACCTGGTACGATGTTGGGAGCAAACTCGGTTTCTTGCAGGCCAATGTCGCTTTAGGTTTGAGGCGTTCTGATGTGGGTCCTGAGCTGCGCAGTTTTTTAAATTCTTTTTTGCTTAGGAGTTAGTGGGATGTTGATAAAGGTCCGTGTCCCAAAATGCCAACTAGATTTGGGGCGGTAGCTCAGCTGGGAGAGCGCGGCGTTCGCAACGCCGAGGCCGGGGGTTCGACTCCCCTCCGCTCCACATTTTCTTTATTCCCAGTTCTATGCTAGACAAAATACGAGGTTTTTGATATATTAGACATATCTTTGAGGTATTTTTAAAATATGGATCTCAAGTTCTGCGGTTTCGATTGGGATGAGGGGAATCGGGAAAAGAGTCTTCGTAAGCATCAGGTAAACTGCCAAGAAGCTGAAGAGGTCTTTCTGGGGAGCCCGATGGTTTACGTAGATGAAAGACATTCAACAGAAGAGGAGAAGAGGTATGTGCTCTTTGGGAAAACCAATCCAGGGCGTACTTTGTTAATTGCCTTCACCATGAGAGAAGAAAAAGTCAGAATTATTAGCGCTCGGCCCATGAGCCAGAAAGAGAGAAAGTGGTATGAAGAAGAAAGTAGAAAAACGAATCCCTGAAGAAGAAGTGGCAAACTTTTGGGATAGCCATGATGCCACAGAAGTCCTAGACTTATCTTCCCAAAAGCGGTTGGAACTGATTTACGAACCACCCGTACAATCCATTTCGCTGCGTCTTCCTGTTCCACTTTTAACCCAAATCAAGAGGATTTCCTCTCGGATGGATATCGCTTATCAGGCACTCATCAAAATTTGGCTTGCTGAGAAAGCCCGTCAAGAGATGAGTCATAAATGAGGATGGACACGAAAAAATGCTTGGGATCCGGTTCAATACTTGAACCTGGGCCTAGTTTCTGGTAACTGTGCTTAGCGACATTTTGATTTCAAAGTCTAGAGAGTCCAGAAATAAATCGGGGCTCACGATTGAAAGGAGGCGGTATCATGGATGAAAGGGATGTTTACAGGGCTAAGGAGGCGGTGCAGTCTGCAATGAAAAAAGGACCTATGAGGCTGGCGCTGATTATTGGAGCCATTCTGGTCAGTTTTCTGTTTTTACATCCATGGGTTCAGGTTGGGGCAGGTGAAAGAGGGATTGTCCTCAATTTTGGCGCCGTTCAAGATAAGGTGTTGAATGAAGGACTGCATTTCAGGATGCCTATCATGCAGACGGTTTCCATCATGGATGTTAAGGTGCAGAAGGCAGAGACAGGCGCCGCATCTGCCTCGGCTGATCTTCAGGATGTGAGTTCAGCGGTTGCGCTTAACTATCATGTCATACCTGATAAGGTCAACGTTGTCTATCAAACCATTGGGGTACACTTCAAGGAGCGTATTGTAGACCCTGCAATACAAGAGGTAATGAAAGCGGTGTCAGCCAAGTACTCCGCAGAAGAACTTATTACAAAGAGGGCAGCAGTCAGCGAGGCCATAAGAGCAGCGCTTGCTGAAAGACTCATGGCATATAATATAGCAGTGGATGCGTTTTCTATTATCTCATTCAGCTTCTCCAAGGTATTTACGGAGGCTATTGAGTCAAAACAGACAGCGGAACAGCTTGCACTAAAAGCAAAGAGAGACCTCGATAGGATAAAGATCGAGGCAGAGCAGACAATTACGGCGGCCAGGGCAGAGGCCGAATCCCTGAGGCTGCAAAGGGCAAATATTTCGCCGGACCTTATAGAGCTTAGAAAGATAGAGGCCAATCTCAAGGCTATAGATAAATGGAACGGAATCCTCCCCCAGGTTACAGGGGCTGGGGCTGTGCCATTTATTGGCGTAGGTGAGATACAGAAAAGATAAATGAAGCGCTATGAATAGCGCTTCGTTAACGAATAATCTTGGAGGCATCCATTGCTTAGATATGTTATTCTGCTTGCTATTGCAGGCGTTATAGGTGGCATTATAGCTAGAAGGAAGGGGCGCAATCCGATAGTGTGGTTTTTCTTATGCGCCATTGTTCCGTTACTTATTGCTGTTATTATTGTGTTTCCACCTCTGGTATCTACAGGATATACCAAAAAATGTCCCTACTGTGCAGAGATCATTAAAGAAGATGCCATCGTTTGTAAGCATTGTGGCAAGGAGCTACCCATAGAGATGATCAAGGTATGAGCAGACGGGATCAGTTTTAACTGTTCTTGATAAATCACAAACAATGACGAGGAGTGCGTTGGTGAGTTTACTCGCAAATGTCGCAGTAGTTTTTGTTGCAGTGAGCCATATCGGGTTTTTGATTTTGGAAATGTTTCTCTGGGATCATCCGGTAGGGAGAAAAATCTTCCAAATGACCCCAGAACAATCCAAATTCTCGGCCACGCTTGCAGCCAATCAAGGGCTCTACAACGGATTTCTAGCCGCGGGATTATTGTGGGGACTGGGGTCGAATAACCTTGAATTCAAGTTATTTTTCTTGATTTGTGTTGTCGTCGCGGGCCTCTATGGCGGGTTCACTGCCAACCGGACGATTTGGGTGATACAAGCGCTTCCCGCTCTTGTTGCGTTGATTTTGAACTACGCCGCTTTCGCTTGAACTTGCTCTTTGGCAGCGATGTAACTCATCGCCCGTTCCGACATGGCGGTGATAGTCAGTGAAGGGTTCACCCCGAGATTAGCCGGGATCATCGAACCATCCGCCACATACATATTGGGATAACCGAAAACTCTATGGAAAGGATCGATAACGCCATGCTCACGGTCTTTACCGATGGGGCATCCTCCTAAGATATGGGCTGTGGTGGGAAGGCCAAAGACGGTTTCTGAAATGGAGCCTAGCGGAATGCCATTGATCGATTTGGCAATCTGTTCGGCCAGTTCATTCCCTTCTTTCACATACGACGGAGGAGGGGGAGAGTCTCCAAACTCAGTCGTGAGTCTCTTTCTTTGGAGTCGAAACTTCATGTGATTGTCTAGCGTTTGCATCACTAGAAGGATGATCGATCTCTGAGACCAACCTGGAGCGAGATAGGTCAGCAGCCACACCCAAGGGCGCAGCAGCATGTGAAGAAAGAGTTTTAAAGGACGGATCCAACGAGAACCCGGCCCTACGAGCAGACATCCTAGAAGTCCCATCAGGCCAGAGCCTTTCGGATAACGAACGACCTCGATATGGGTATGATCGTTCGCATGAACTCCGCTCGTAATCGCGATTCCTTGGGAGTAATCGACCTTCCGCGATTTTGCGAAGACTCCTAAAAGGGCCTCGCTATTGGTTCGAGCAAAATCGCCTAACCTCGACGAGAGGTGAGGGAGCGTTTTGTAATAGTCGCGACATTGGAACAAAAGTTTGACGGTGCCGAGCACTCCCCCGGAGAGAACAATCCCTTTGGCGCGATAAATCTTCTCCGTTTTGCCCAGGACTTGTGTCGATCGATAGGTCGCCAGTTGATAGCCTTCCTCGGTTGGGATAATTTTTTCGACCCGTGTTTCCGGAAAGATTTGAACCCCTTTTTTCTCAGCGAAGTAGAGATAGTTTTTGACCAAAGTGTTTTTTGCGTTGTGACGGCAGCCGACCATGCATCCACCGCACTCGGTGCATCCGGCGCGATCGGGTCCTTTCCCTCCGAAGTAAGGATCTTTCACCGTCTTTCCGGGCTCGCCGAAAAAAACCCCAACATTCACATTGTACTGGGTATGACCATAACCCAGGGCATCGGCCCCTTTTTTAAGCGCTTCATCGGCGGGACTTCGTGAGGGATAGGGGGTAACACCGAGCATTCTTTTAGCCACTTCGTAGTGGGGGGCGAGCTCTTTTTTCCAATCGGCGAGATTTTTCCAGACAGGGTCTTGATAAAATCGATCCGGGGGGGTGAGCAAGGTGTTGGCATAAACGAGAGATCCCCCGCCCACTCCCGTTCCCGAGAGGATCATCACCCTTTTGAAGAAGGTGATTTTTTGAAAGCCTCGCATCAATACTTTGGGGAACCAGAGGAATTTAAAAACGTTCCAGTTGGTTTTGGGGAAATCGTGGTCCGCCCAACGTTTCCCAGATTCCAAAACAGCGACTTTATAACCCTTCTCCGCAAGTCGCAGAGCCGAGACAGATCCTCCAAACCCCGAACCGACAACAATGTAGTCATAGAAGGTATTTTGTTCAGACATGCAAACGCAGTCTATCTCAGAACGTTCTTCTTGACAAGATAACTTCCCCACAACCCTGTGGGGACAGGTTTCTTAAAAAACCTGTCCCCATGTTCGATTTCTTAATCAACGTCGGGCGCCGTAGGGGCGGTGAAGTCGGTGATATTCGAGAGCAGAAAGAGATCATGCGTGACCGCAGTGGTCGCTGTAGAGCGATCCAGGCTCACCCCTGGAGTCCCTCCCGCGGGGGTGCCAGTGGCAGTGTAGGTGAAGTTACCTCCCGCAGAGGCATCGCAACTGTTCGTGGGCGCATAGACGATATCCAGATTCGCGCTCACCGATTGGAACTCCGTATCCGTTGCCGATTTGGTGATACATTGGCGTTGCGCTTTCAAGAGCCCGTCGTGACTATTCCCAGGCCCCGCCCAGTTGCAGATAAACTCGTCGATCATACCCAGATTAGCCGAGGTCACCGCCGGGCCGTAACCGAAGTACCCACAGCCACTCACGGTTTCTGCTTCATCCTCTGTGAGAGAGAGGTTAAACGCTCGGGTGTTGCTGTCTCCGCTTCCAGCCTGCCAGGCGTATTCAAAGTTCCCTTCGAACGTATCGGGATCCATATTGAAGAGGGCATAGTGATAGTTGCCGGCCCAGCCCGAAGTGTTCACTTCCCCGTCGGTGATCACATCGGCCAGTGTGAGTTCTCCACAGAACGTGGCCTTTCGGACCTCATAATTAAGGGAGTCTGCAGTGGCCTTTTCATAAACGATGGAGAGGGCATCCGTGAGTGTGTCCTCATTGGGATCGGTGCAACCCCCCGTGGGTTCTCCGGGGAAGACCTCTCGCGTCATGACACAGGTCAAGTGCCCTTCGTAGAGGGTGTTGTCGTCATTCAACTTAACGTGATCCAGTGTACATTCTCCCGACAGATCCACCGTCTCTCCTTCAGTCACCATTCCAACCGACATCGCAAGGGTGGATTCAAAGTTTTCGTTCCCTTCGGCGGTATCCTCCTCACGGGTCGTCGTTGCTTCTTCAACGGTGAAAGGGGCTGCCCCAGAATCTTCGAAGATCTCTGTTAGATCCAACACTTCGCCTACTTCAGAAGGGGGCTCTTGATCATTGACCTTCCCCACGCACATCATCGAGGCAAAGGAGTTGATTGCCATGTCGAGCATCGCTCCGAACTCGGAAACCTGGGCATTGAGTTTAGCGGCGATACAGGCCTCTCCCGTGCTCGCCTCGTTCTCCGTCCAGATTCCGAGGTCTCCGGAGGGGAGTTGTCCACTGGCCGTTTGAAGGCCAGGGTTTTGCCCCTGTTGGCTGGCGTTAGGATGGTTGGAATAGTTCACGCTAGGTCCATAACAGTTGGCGGAACCTGTTGGGGCCCCCATGTAGAGAGAGAAGGCGCAGCCATCTTCCGAGTCCGCCTCGAGTATTGTTGCAATGTTCTCCTTCATTTCAGAAGGAGGTAGAGGTTTAAATTCCTCCGTAGATACATCCATGGTCTTTGGTTCGCCAGCCGGTTCGTCTACGGCCGCAGTGCGAGTCAATGCCGCTCTCAGTGCCGATCCAGAGCTCGAGGCGGTGGGCGAGGTGATCACCAGATCCGACGGATATGCCTCAGCAGCGAGTGCGTTCTCGGTCGTTGTGGTGTCACTATCGCTATCCGTATCGGTGGAGGCGCTGGTAGAGCTTGAGCTCCCTCCGCACCCAAGACCAATTAATGCGAATAGGCCTAAAATAGTTATTACGAATTGAAACTTTTTCATAGGAACCTCCTTTAAAGGTTTTTGTCTACGAAAGGGTTATGCAAGAACGGTGCCAATTAGGGCCATTTTTTAACTCATTGATTTTAAATGAGTAAATTTGTTTTTTTGAAAGGGCGGCCTTTTTTGGTATACGAAAAATTGTCAAATATTGTCATATCCGCACAGATTGACGGCAAGACCGGTTGCCGATAGGATCCCATCATGGTTATGGGGGAAAGTTTTTTCGAGGTCGCCTTGCCGATCCCGGTCGACCATCCGTTCACTTACGAAGTTCCCAAAGAGCTTGAGCCTTTGGCGCAAATCGGTAAACGGGTTGTTGTTACCGTAGGGAGACAGTTGCAGATGGGCTACCTTGTAAGAGCGGCCCCCTCTAAACCTAGCGGTCCCATCAAGGCGATTCAAAAGATAATCGATGGTGAGCCTCTCTTTGGTTCCAAGGATCTCGATTTTTATACGCGCGCGGCCCGTTATTATCGATTCCCTTTAGGAGAGGCCTTAAAAGCGGTTCTCCCTAAGGCCAAGCGATTTCCTAAAGAGAGAGAGGGGAAGGTTGAAAAAAGATCCAGCCCTTCGTTGGCTTTAACCTTGGAGCAGGAAAAGATATTGGACGAGTTGAATCCGTTTTTGGAAGGGGATCGTTTTGCCCCTTTCTTGCTTCAGGGGGTCACGGGGAGTGGTAAAACAGAGATCTATCTTCGGGCGACCGAAAAGATATTGGAACGGGGAAAATCCGCTCTGGTGTTGGTTCCCGAGATTGCTTTGACCCCACAGCTCATGGAGCAATTCAGAGCTCGATGGGGCCCGCTCGTTTTCGCCTATCATAGTGGAATGACAGCGGGAGCTCGCTTTGAAACATGGATGCGAGCGATGGGTGGAGTGGCTCGCGTGGTTTTAGGAACTCGCTCCGCCGTTTTTGTGCCACTCCAGAATCTCGGGCTCATTATTGTGGATGAAGAGCATGATCCTTCTTACAAGCAGGAAGAGGGTTTTCGTTACAACGGGCGTGACCTTGCCATCTGGAGGTCCCAGCTCACCCCCTCCCTTTTAATCTTGGGGTCGGCTACCCCTTCGGTTGAAAGTCGGTATCGATTGGGCCAAAAGCCGTGGCGTTCCTTTGAGATTCGCTATCGTGTGGGGAATCGTCCGATGGCCGAGGTCTCACTCATCGATCTTCGGAATCCCCAAACCCATGGCCCTCACTATCCCCCGCTTTCCACTCCCCTCTCTCAAGCGATTTGCGAAACTTTCGAGCGCAAAGAGCAGACTCTTCTTTTTCTCAATCGCCGAGGTTTCTCTCCCACCTTATTTTGTGAGGATTGTGGGGATGCGCTAGAATGCCCCGCCTGCAGCGTGAGCCTGGCCTACCATCGGAGGGAGTCCATTCTTAAATGTCATTACTGCGGCAGTCGTATCGCCATTCCCAATCAGTGTGCTCAATGTCGGGGCGCGCTCTTGCCCATAGGACAAGGGACAGAGCGAATCGAAGAAGATCTCAAACAACTCATTCCAGGAATCCGCATTGCGCGCATCGATCGAGATGCCATCGTTTCTCGCAAAGTTTATAGCGAGATTTTTGAAGGATTTGCTCATGGAAAGTTCGATGTTTTGGTGGGGACTCAAATGATCACCAAAGGGCTCGATTTTCCACGGCTCACCTTGGTGGGGGTGCTGGACGCCGATCAATCGCTTCATTTTCCCGATTTTCGGGCGGCAGAGCGGACGTTTCAATTGTTGACGCAGGTTGCGGGACGATCGGGACGAGGAGAGGCCTTAGGCCGTGTTTTGATCCAGACCTTCTCTCCCGATCATTACGCGATTCAGGCCGCGTCCCGGCAGGATTACTCTCTATTTTACGAGCAGGAACTCCAGATGAGGCAAGGATTGGAATACCCTCCTTTTTCTCGATTGGCTCGCCTTCATTTTTCGGGAATTCGGGAGCCCAAAGTAGCCTCCGCCGCCGGAGAGTGCGCCCAAGAGTTGCAGAGATGGATGGCTCGGGACAAGATAGAAGGTCAGGTTGAGCTCTTGGGGCCTGCCCCCGCTTTAATCACTCGAGTGGCAGGGCGCTATCGTTATCAACTGGTTCTCAAAGCGATCGATCGCAAGCCCCTGGAGGTGGTGTTGAATCGTTTGTCTCAGCATTTGGGAGATCGTCCTCGGCAATGGGGATCGTGTCGTTTTGATATGGATATCGACCCCCAATCCATTCTGTAATAACTCCCCCATTTCCCCGCTCGCCCACCCCCCAGTTTTTAGGTCAAGGTATTTCTTGAGCGACTTCAAAAAATTTTGGACTTATCGGTGGGAAAAGCTCACGGAAATGTTTTTTCTCGTTTCACTCGCAAGATTTTCGACCCCTCTACGGCTCGGTCGCTCGATTTCTGAACTCGGCCTTCGGCCTCAAACAGCAGAAATCGGCCCTTTGGGCACGCTCCCTTCGCCAAGAGGGGTACCCCAAAAATCTTGCGACGTTCGCTCATACAAAACATTCCCGTGAATTTTTCCCACCTTTTTCAAGTTGAAGAGATTCAATGGGATGTTTTTTAAGCGAATGTTTACGAGATTTTTTGGAGTGTCTCCTAGAGGAGGTAGGTCTCTGAATGAGCGGTTCATTTCGAGCCGTGCCCGCCAGCAGCGCTTTGCGCAGCAATGCGGGCTGGCCACTGTTGCTGAGCAGAGCAGCGGAGCGGATGGCTCACAATCGGTGTCGATCCGAGAAACCTACCCTTTCCGTGCGTGTTTCCTCAAGGGTGAAACTGGGGGACGTAGCTGCTTTGCGAAGCCTACAGTGGCCAGCCCGCATTGCTGCGCAAAGCGCTGCTGGCGGGCTAGGCGAGAAATGCTAGCGAGTTCAGAGACCTACCTCCTTTAGAGG
>JACQOV010000107.1 GCA_016202395.1 Deltaproteobacteria bacterium | reverse complement strand
CTCCTAGGATGAAATCGGGGGACGTAGCTGCTTTGCGAAGCCTATCCCGCCTTAGCGGGACCCCGCCGAAGGCGGTGGCAGTGGCTAGGCGAGAAATGCTAGCGAGTTCAGAGACCTACCTCCCTTAAGAGGGTCAAAAATCTCGTGAGTGAAACGAGAAAAACATTCCAGGGAATCTACATTTGTGGTATAATACCCTCCAAATAAAAGATGGTCAGAAGAGGAAATTGGAGCTCGCGCCTTTTTTGGATCTTTGTCGCTATTTTCACCCTTGCCGGTTTGGGATATGCCACATGGGGGGAGCGTGGGATGCGAGATCTCTTTATTTTAAAACGCCATCTGCGCCATATCGAGGAACGAAATCAACAGATCCGAGTCGCCAATCGTGAGTTAACTGCGGAGGTCGATCTACTCCGTAAGAGTGAGCGGTTCATCGAAAAAGTGGCCCGGGAAGAGTTAGGCATGGTTAAGGATGGCGAGCTTATTTTTGTCTTCCCTGAACCTTAAAAATGTTATCCGAGGGACTGCCCTCTTCTCCCGATTTTGGGATAAGATCCTCCTTGTTCTGGGATTTCTTTTTTTAGATCTTGGTTTTTTCGAGCCGGGTCGTTCCCATCGTTGGATGGTTTTCCTTATCCTTTTGCTCCTTTGGATGGCCCTTGCCTCAAAGATTTATTCGATCGTTGCGAAAAGAGAGCGAGAGATCCCTTGGACATTGGCAGGTATTTTGGTCCTTATCTTGAATATCCCTTTGCATCTCTTTGCGGCTTATCATTCCGAGATTTTTCTCCTCAATTATCTGCTTGTCGGGTTCCTTTCAGCCTATCATGGGATCCCGTGGGGGTTATTTTGGGGAGGGCTCATCTGGAGCGCTGAACTTCTCCCGGGATGGTTTGCACAGGGAGATTGGAATGTTCCCCGCTCCACCAGTTTCGAGGGGGTCGGTTTGCTCTTGTTTATCTTATCGATCGGATGGGCCATCCATTGGGAACGGGAGGGAAGTCGAAAAGCAACGAGAGAGATGGCAGAGTTGGATCAGCAAGGCAAAGTTCTTCGCAACCCTTTTCTGACCTCGTTGATCTCTCCTTTGCAACGGCTTTCCAAGGAGGAGAGGAAAAAACATCTCGTGGGGGCCCTCTACGATCTCGAAGCAAGGATCTCTCGGATTATGGAAAACTTGAAGCAGCGGCTTCAAGTCTATTCCGTTGCTTTTTATTCCATCGACCCCTCGAGTCGGAAACTCTATTTGCGAGAGTTGTTTTCCGATAGCGAAGATATTGGGGTGAAAGGGGAGGTGCCTATCGAGGGGAATCTCATCGGTTGGGTTTTTCGTCATCAACGTCCCATCTGTCTTTCGGAATCGGATCGTCCTTTGGAGCGATTGCCCCACTACAAGCGGGACGTGGGGATCCATTCCTTTTTGGCGGCGCCGATTTTGAATCATGGCGTTCCCGAGGGGGTTCTGTGCGTCGATGCCAGGGAGACGCGGAAATTTTCAGAGGGGGATCGGATCCTTTTAGAGATCGAGGCCGAAAGAATTGTCGATGCCCTGGAGTATTCTAAAATTCGGCATCAGTTTAAAACCGACTCCGAACAGCTCGCGGCGTTGAATGAGGTGAGTCGAATTCTGGGGTCCACTCTCAAGATGGAGGAGATCTGCAAGGCCTCTCTGGAGGCGGCCCGGAGCCTCATCGATTACGATTTTGGTTTGGTAGCCCTCCGTCAAGGAGAGACTTATGCCGTAAGGGGCGCCTACGGAATAGAAGGAATAGAAGGTAAAATCTTTTCCTCTAGGGAGGAGGGGATTGTTTGGAAGATTCTCTCCGAGCATGATAGACCGTTTGGGGTCCCAAATTTAAAAGAAATTCGAAAACAGCGTCTGGTTCTTTCCAAAGAGTTCCCTTTGGGTGGTGTTTTCTCGTTGCTCCTTGTCCCTTTGATATCGCAGAAAGAGAAGATCGGCGGGTTAGTTTTTATGAGCTCCAAACCGGGGGCCTTTACCGATTTCGAACTCCATTTCTTTGAACTGTTGGGGCATCAGGTCTCGATGGCGATGGAGAACGCGAAGATCCATCAAACGGTGGAGGAGATGGCCATCACCGATGGTCTCACCGGTTTATACAATCATCGGCATTTCAAACAGCTCTTGGAACAGGAGTTTCGACGAGTGCAACGATATCAGGAACCTCTTTCTTTGATTTTGGTGGATGTGGATTTCTTCAAAAAGGTGAACGACCAATACGGTCATCCCGCCGGGGACGCGCTCCTTCGTCAGATGGCCTCTCTTCTGCGGCAGCAACTTCGCCAGGTCGATTTTGTGGCCCGATATGGAGGGGAGGAATTTGTGCTCCTTCTCCCCAAGACCGATCGAAGAAATTGTTTTGAATTGGCTGAGAGATTAAGGAAGAGGGTGGAAAAGGAGATCTTCCACTATGCGGGTTCTCAACCGGGGCAAGGGGAGATTATTACTTTCCAGGTTACGGTGAGCCTCGGTTGCGCCACTTTTCCTCAAGACGCTTCCAATCCCTCGGAGCTCCTAGAACGGACGGATCGAGCCCTTTACGCGGCCAAGCAGAGTGGAAGAAACAGGGCCTGCGAATTCCACCGCTTAGATCGTCACACCCCTTTTAGCGAATCAGGCCTTTCCGTAAAAGCATAAAAAGGTATTTCCACCCAAAAATAAAAGGGTAACGCCTCTCCCGTTCTTTAAGCTCGATGTGAATGTGATGGGTTCGCTCGATCTTCTCGACTAAAATATCGACATAGTTCTTTTGGCTAAAGATATATTTCGGCCAGCGCGCTACATGCCGCCTTCGACTTTTTCGAAGAAAACGTTGAATTCGAACGATCTCTTTTTTCCTTTCTTCTCCCCGATAAGGATTTTGGTAAAGATTGTCTTTTGGCAATGAAGAGCCTCGATTCAAAAGCTCTCGATGGAGCGCCTCTCGATAGATCTTTAAGTAATAATCTCGCTGCGCATCGACGAGATGACGGGCTTTGTCCTGTTTTTCAAGACGGATCTCCCCCTCGTAGCTGAAACGAAGGGCGGAGAGAATCAACTCCTCCAAGGTAAAAGTCTCTGGCATTCGAGGAACGGTCCAGTGAACGACCGATTGGACCGCTCCCGCGGCGGCTTGAATTAAAGAGCTTTCGAGCGCCGAAGATCGGGTGTACAAAATAGCCATCCTTTTGCTGAAGCGGCCGATATGGTAGGTATCTCGGGCCTCTTCACAGGTTTCACGAAGTAGATCCTTCCAGCGAATCACACAGTACTTGGCGCGAAAAAAAGGAGGAGGGATTTGGAGGCCATAAATGTTGGGGGGAAGCCATCGGTTTAGACAAGCTTGCGTTAGCTTTGAATGAAAATGGGAGTATTCATCCACGATAAAATAGAAATCGGGAAAACTGGTTTCGGTGCGCAAAGTCGGGCTTAAACAGGAGCCATAGAGAAGGATAGCGTCAATCCCCGTTTTGAATCGTTGGAGCAGAAATTCCTTGAGGGGTTGGAACTGCGGATCGACTTGGTGCCATCTCTTCCGAAGAATCTCTTCCATCGTGTCGTGTCCCATAAATACCTTCATGCTTTGTCGCCGCTCGTCGAGCGTCCTCGACGTACTACTTCAGTACGTCTGCGGCGCTCTCCTCGCGGCTTCGCGCCTGAAGGGTATTTCTGGGACACTCCTTTATTTGTGGGACACAATAACAGTTCATAGCTTAATAAAGGAGACTTGCCGCCCCAAAGCAAGACGGAGCTCGTAAGGTTTCTCAGAAGCCCATGTCTCTCCGTCGATCGTAAATCCCCCGCGTGTTTCCATAAGGACCTCCCGAACTCGATCGTTAAAAAGGTCGTCTCGAGGGAGTTGATCCGCAACGCCGATCCCTCGCATCCATGTGGGGAGATTTCTCATGGTTTCTCCCGGCCCAACATTAAAGGCGATGAAATTGAAATCATCGGTGTTGCGATCTCCGTGAATAAAGGGGGCGAATCCCAAAACGAGTTGAGAGTAAGTGCTTGCCAAGAGAAAAAGGTGTTCCTTCATCGGTAATGTTTGTCCCTCTACGATGACGGCCCCAGGCGTTTTCTCCCACAGAGCTAGAGTGTCTTGAAGCTGGAGCATCGATCCTCCGATGATCGTCGACAGAAGTCGAAGTCCCTTGGCAGGGGAGCCTCCTCCCATCTGGTAGAACTGCTGGATGACCTTGTAGATAATCCCATTTCCGAAACAGAAACCGTACAAAGGATGTTGGAGAAACGACGCCATAATCTTGAGTGTCCAGAAGGAGGTGGTTTCGAGCTGGGCGAAATCGTGATGCACCTCGTTCAACTTTTGTCGGAGTCGGCGCGCCACGATCAGGGGAGTTCCATACATCTCGATGTTATTGGAGGCGAGATTCATCGTTCCCCCGCGCATGTGGAGGATTTTAGGGAGCGGCTCCGATTTGGGGTAGTATCGGAACAGCAAGGTTAAAGCGGCGCTGAGGGTCCCATCCCCTCCATTCACGCCGATCACCTGCACCTTCTTTTTCTTGAACTCCTCTAAAACCCGGGGGATCTCCTCTAGGGATTCCGTTTCTCGAATGAGGCCGCCTTTTCCGAGCGCTTCCTTGAGAACATAGCGGTTATAACGCCCCTTCTTGTTTTGGCGAGAGTGGACATTGGTCAAAACCCCAATCATCATGAGAGGGATGCTAAAGGAGAGGGGGCCCCCTGTCAAGGACCTTTTGAGGGGGCAAGGGATCAGGTCTATCCTTTTTTTGTAACAGATCTGTTACAAACTTGTAACAGATCTGTTACAAAAACCGATCCGTTGTGGTATCCTCTCAACCTGTGTTAGAGGGAAGTTTTATCGTAAATCATTGATTTTAAATAGGAATCTATTTTTTATCGGATTAGGGGGTGTTTTGGCACGATGTTTGCATAGGAATCCTCTTAAAGAAAGGAGCTCCTATGCTAAATTATCACGGCAAGTACGATATCCCCTTAACCCTTTCGAAATGGGTTTGCCCTCTTTGTTTTCGGTCGTATTTTTGGAATGAGGAACATCGTTGCTATCGATGCGGTTTTGATGAAAGAGCCGGGCGAATTGCATTCGGTATGGTGATACACCCCAAAGGAGGTGAAAATGCCTCGTGTGTTGGTCATCGATGATGAAGAACGAGTCGGTAAAGCGGTTCGTCATGCGGTCGAAGGGACCGATCTGGATTGCCTTTGGGTAGGCAGTGGGGAAGAGGCCCTTCGCACGATTCAGGAACACGAAGTGGACCTTGTTTTGACCGATCTGATCATGCCTCACATTTCTGGACTGGATCTTGTCAGAGACCTGCGTTCTCGCGCTCCTCATATTCCGATCCTTGTGATGACAGCTTACGGCTCCATTGATGTTGCGGTAGAGGCGATGCGTCTTGGAGCTGAGGATTTTCTCTCGAAGCCGATTGAATCTTCCCGGCTTCGGAAATCGGTTGAAAGATCGTTGCAGCTGCGCCAGCTTGTGGTGGAAAATGAGTTTTTAAAGAGCGAGATCGAACGGATCAGTGGAATCGGAGAATTGGTGGGACGTTCTCGACCGTTCAAAGACGTCATCAATCTCTCTTCCCAGATCGCTAAAAGTGATGGAACGGTGTTAGTCTTGGGAGAGACGGGGACCGGGAAAGAGTTGATGGCTCGAACCATTCACTACTTGAGCGCTCGCAGCCGCAACCCTTTTGTGGTGGTCAATTGCGTGGCCCTTTCTCCGAGCCTTCTTGAAAGCGAGCTCTTCGGTCATGAGAGAGGGGCTTTTACAGGGGCTCATGAAAGGAAAAAGGGGCGCTTCGAGATAGCGGCGGGAGGCACCCTCTTTTTAGATGAGATCGGAGAGGTGAACGAGGCCTTCCAATTACGATTGCTTCGATTTCTCCAAGAAAAGGAATTCGAGCGAGTGGGAGGAGTAAAACCGATTAAGGCCAATGTTCGGGTGATTGCGGCAACCCACCGCAATTTGGATCAATTGGTCAAAGAAGGAAAAATCCGGTCCGATCTGTACTATCGTCTCAATGTATTGCCGGTCCTCATCCCTCCTCTAAGAGATAGGACCACCGATATTGTTCCCCTGACGGAGCATTTTCTGCATCGTTACGGCCAGATTTTGGGGAAGTCCATCGATACGATTACTCCGGAGGCAGAGGCTTCCTTGATTCGTTACCCTTGGCCTGGAAATATACGAGAGCTTAAGAATGTGATCGAACGAAGCGTTGTTCTCGACCAAGATGGGATTTTAGGCGTTGAGGATCTTTCCGCTCTGCGTCCTGCCACTCCTGAGAAGAATAAGGATCGCTTGCCTTATCGAACGATCGTGGAGTGTGTTGATTATCATACCAAAGAATACATCTTAAATACGATCGAGAAACACAATGGAGATAAAGGAATTAGCGCAAAACGGTTAGGGGTGAGTCGAATGACCCTCCACCGTTTAATGCGGAAACTCGGCATTGAGGGGTAGCTGGATTATTTCGATTTCGCGTGGCACAATAAGCCCCGTATGCAACTTCCGAAAATAAAAATTCAAACCTCGTGGGGCAATCTTTTTTTAATTCTCTTATTTTTGGTGTTGGGGGTCATTGCTTTTTACGATGCCAATCAATGGATTGGGCATCAATTCCCCGGTTTTCTAACTTACAAAAATTTAGTCGTATCCCCTTATAATTTAACGGCCGCTCAAGCCGATCTTCGCTATCCCTACAAGGTGGTAGCGGTGCAGGATTCCGACATCCGAAGCTATGAGGATCTTCAGAATCAGACTACGGACGCCTTGCTAGGAGAGGAACTCCGATATACCCTCGAATACTCCGGTCCTGTCGTGACTGCTTCCTCAATGGTTTCTCTTTTTGAGATCGATGAATTTTTTCTTTTGTTTGCCATCCCTTTAATCATTGCGCTAATATTCTTTTCTTGTGGAATCCTCTGTTGGTTCACAAGGGCCAAAAGCGATGCCTCGGATTCTCTGTTCCTGTTCTGTATGCTTTGCGCAATGGTTGTCATCCTTACCTTTGACATGAGCTCCACGCATCGCTTCGTGCGCCTTTATCTTTGTTTATTCCCTCTGGTTCCCGCGGCTCTTATTCAATTAAGTCTGCACTTCCCCTCGCGTCGAAAATTTTTGGAGCGTTTTCCAACCTCTCAATGGTATCCTTATGTTCTCTCCTTGTTCCTCATTTTGATTTTGCAGGCGTTCTTTTACGATGCCCGAGATTTTTGGATTCTTGTGGAACAGTTTACGCTGGCGCTCATGGTTTTGGCGGGAGGGGTCTTTGTCTTAACGGCCATTCTATTTTATCGCGAGTCGCTTTCTACCGTTGATCGGCTTCGGGCCAAGGTCGTTTTGATGGGATCCTTAATTGCGTTCGGCGTTCCGGCCGCCATGGGGCTTTTGAATATCCTGGGCATTCTTAACATTTCACGAAACGTTACACTCATCCCCGTTGTTTTTTTTCCTCTCTCCATCGCTTACGCCATTTTGCGGCACGATCTCTTCAATATGGATATCTATATCAAACGGGCATTGATCTCCGGACTTTTAACGCTGTTTGTGGCGTTGCTGGCCGCAATGGTTTGGTATGTTGCTGTTTTGTGGTTGGGAGTGGAGGCTCCTCCGGAGAGGCCCTATCTTCTATTCTGGGTCCTTTTTATCACCTTGTTAATCATCCATCGAGTTTATCTGTGGACCCGCGGCATGCTTCAGCGATCGATCTTTAGAAGAACGGTTCGTTATCAGGAGGCCATCGAAAATTTAAGTCAAGCGCTCATCGGCATTTTGGATCAGAATAAGATTGCCGATCTTCTAGTTCGGAATGTCGTTGAATCGATGGAACTGGAAGGGGCTAAGATGTTTCTCTGGCGCAAGGTTCATGAAAACTACATGTTATGGGGAGTAGAATCTCGGGCATCGCAAGAGGAACCGATTTTGGTGAAGATGGGCCCAGAGCATCCGATGGTGGCTCTGTTGAAAAGAGAAAAACGGGGGCTCATGGCCTTTGAAATTGAGCACAGCAGCCGATTCAAAGAGGTCCGTGATATTGTTTTAGCGGAGCTTCGGTTCCTACGGGGAGAGGTCTTTTTCCCCATCCTGTTTCATGAACGCCTTGTGGGAGTTCTTGTTTTAGGAGGAAAAATCCGACGGGAACCTTTTACTTCTGAAGACATCAAGTTGTTAAGGACCCTTGCAAATAATGTCGCCGTGGCTCTGGAGAATGCGGAGAGTTACGAACAACTCAAAAGAATGACGGAGGTTCTCGATCAGCGTGTTCGAGAACGAACCAAAGAAATTGTGGATAAGAATGTGGAGCTGGCTCAAGCCCAAGCGAAGCTGGAGGAGTATAGCCACACCCTTGAAAAAAAGGTTGAAGAGCAAACTCGCATGCTGATCCAGGCCGAGAAGATGGCCTCCCTTGGGACCTTGGTGGCAGGCATCGCTCATGAGGTCAACAACCCTTTGAATATCATTTCGTTGGGGCTTTATCGGATGAAGGAGGTTCGAGAGAGTTTTGAAAAAACTAAAGACAGGCTCGATCCAGCGACTTTATCCGAGATGGACGAAGTTTTAGGGGAAATTCGGCAATGTTATGAGGCCATTCATTTGGTGGTGCGGAATCTTCGGGAGTTTTCCTATCGAGGGAAAGAGGGGGGAGAGCTCGTCGATATCCACCGTTGTTTAGAAACCACGCTCCAACTGATTCAATCTCAATTCAAAGACCGTGTAAGCCTTGAGAAAAATTATGGCGAAGTGAAATCCATTCTAGGCTCCTTTGCGGAACTCAATCAGGTTTTTATGAATATCTTAATGAATGCTTTTCAGGCGATTCCCAAGAGAGGGACCGTTCGTGTCCAAACTTGGATGAGTGATGGAAAAGTGAAGGTCTCTATTGAGGACACCGGCACCGGTATCGCTAAGGAAAATTTGAGGAGAATTTTCGACCCGTTTTTCACAACAAAACCGGTGGGGAAGGGTTTGGGTTTAGGGTTAAGCATCGCTTACCAAGTCATCGAGCGACACAAAGGAAAGATTGAGATAGAGAGCGAAGAAAATCAGGGGACAAAGTTTATTTTAACCTTTCCCAGCTCTTAAGGTTCCCTTGAGATAATTCTGAGCCCCCTCTTTGTCCTCTGGAGAGAGTTTTCCATCGAGAATCGCGTCGAGTAAAAGTTGCTTGGCCTCTCCGACCTGGGGTCCCGGTCTTAAATTCAAAAGCTCCATAATCTCTTTTCCATCCAGAGGCAGTTGGATTCGATGAATCTCTTCGGAGTGTAGACCATGGATTCGCTCAAAAAGTTGGTCGTACTTCTCGGGACACGCATGTTCGGGCCGAAGGGCTCCGGTATCCGCTTTGAGAAGCTGGAGAAGTTTTTGCAAATAAGGGCCGGCGCGATGGGCAAAACGTCGCACCGCGCTATCCCCCCAATCCTCGGCGTAAGGGACCATGTGATGCTTGATCAAAAACAGAGCCTCATCCCGTATTTTATGAGGGAAGCAAAGACGCTCTAAGAGGGCGCGAGCATTTTTTTCGCTGATGAATTCATGCCCCCAGTAGACCCATCGATCCCCCTCTTTCCGCTCCGCGTAAACTTTCCCTTGATCGTGAAGCAAGGCGGCAAGGCGCACCGACAAGTCGGGAGGGCTTTTTTCTAAGACGGTTAGCGAATGTTCAAAAACATCTTGATGGTGATAAGGGGACTTTTGTTCTTTTCCAACCATCACCTGGATTTCTGGAAAAAGGACTTCTAGGAGGCCCAGCTCGCCCATGAGCCGCAATCCTCGGGACGGATTTTGCGAGACAAGAATTTTGGCGAGTTCCTCTTGGATCCGCTCTGAGGCGACTTCGCGCGTCCATTCTCTATGTTCTCGGATCGCTTTCTGCAATGCCTCCTCGATTTCAAAACCCAATGTTGTGGCGAGGCGAATGGCTCTTAAAGCCCTTAGCGGATCGTCTCGCAGGATGGGGACGGGGTCGATGGAGGTGCGGATTCTCTTTGCCTGGATATCTTTGAAGGCCATCTCCAATGGATCGGAGATCTCACTAGCGAGTGGAAGTGTCAAAGGAAAAACAAGGGTGTTGATCGTAAAGTCTCTGAGCTTAAGATCTTCGATGAGAGTGGTTCCTCTCGGAGGGACAATCTCTACCTCAAACTCTTCCTTGCCCGTTCGAAGAGTGCCAAAAGTGGGAAACAGAGTCGGAAAACGATAACCCCCTTTTTGATGGAGGGTTTCGGCAAATTCTATGGGAGACTTTGGAGGCATCACTAGGATATCGATATCCTTGGGATCCTTTCCCAATACCCAGTCCCGCAGCATTCCTCCCACAAGGAAACAGGAGGCGTCACTCTCTTGGGCGAGGCGAGCTAATTCCTCAATCCGCCCCTGGGTCTCCGGGCTCATTTTTGGCAAAGTCTTCATATCAACCAAGCGTATCATATCGATTCCATCTCTGTCACCAAGTAAGGTATTCCCTCATGGACTGGAATGTTTTTCGCTCACACACGAGATTTTGACTCTCTCTCAAGGGAGGTAGGTCTCTGAACTCGCTAGCATTTCTCGCCTAGCCCGCCAGCAGCGCTTTGCGCAGCAATGCGGGCTGGCCACTGTAGGCT
>JACQOV010000103.1 GCA_016202395.1 Deltaproteobacteria bacterium | reverse complement strand
TGCCTAAGATGGATGGCTATCAGGTTTGCCGATTTTTAAAGTTTGACGAAAATTATCAACACATTCCTGTCATTCTATTAACGGCGCGGGGACAAGAACGAGATAAAGTGGTGGGGAAAGAGGTGGGGGCCGATGATTACATCACGAAGCCTTTTGACAATCAGCTTCTCTTAAGTAAAATCCAAAAATTCATAGGCGCCCTATAGGAGGTTAAGAACACCTTCGTTATGCCCCATGTTGGTGGAATCGCTTTACAGACTCTTCAGGAAGCCTTAGTTGGGGTGGGACTTCTTACCTCCGATCAGTGGGCCGTGGCCTTAGAGTCCCAAAAAAATTTGGGACTTCCCCTGGAGCAGATTCTAATCCAAAAAGGGTTTTTACAGGAAGAGGCTCTTTTAAAAGCGCTCGCCCGAAAGTTGAAAACCACCTTTGTTTCTCTCGTCAAGTATCGGCTCGATCCGGAGATTGTTAAACTCTTGCCGGTTTCTCTGGCCCGTAAATATCGCGCCATTCCTCTTTTTAAGATCGAAAATCGGATCACCGTGGCGACCTCCAATCCTATGAACTTGATGGCGTTAGACGATATTCAGGATGCGTTGAAGGCTGATATCGATCCGATTTACGCGTTGGATCGGGATATCGAGCTTGCCATTCGGGAACACTATCGGGTCGCGGACCTCATGGAGGAGGCCACCTCGGGAGAGATTGAGATTTTGGGTTCTGTAGAGGCCGCCGTTGTCGAGGAAACCCCCATTGAGCGTTTAGAGCGAGAGGCTTCTAATCAAAAGATTGTGAGCACGGTCAACAACCTTCTTTCTCGGGCTTATGCCGATTCTGCAAGCGATATCCATTTGGAGCCGACTCGAGAAAAAGTCCGCGTTCGTTTGCGAATCGACGGCGTTTTAGAGGAGCTCCCCTCGCTCTCAAAAACGATGCATCTCTCTTTAATCTCTAGGATTAAGATTATGGGGGGGATGGATATTGCGGAGCGCCGGCTTCCTCAAGATGGGCGTGTGCGGGTGCGTGTTTCAGAAAAGGAGGTCGATCTGCGCATTGCCACTTATCCGACCCTATTTGGTGAGGCGGCCGCGATTCGGCTTCTGAGCAAAGAGCAGCTTCGGACGTTGGAGGAGCTTGGTTTTTTGGAGACCGACCTTAAAATTTTTAAGTCGCTCATTGTAAAGCCTCACGGAATTTTCTTGGTGACCGGGCCTACCGGTTCTGGAAAAACGACCACGCTCTACGCCTCTCTCATGCAGATCAATTCTGGCGATAGACATATCCTTTCCATTGAGGATCCCATTGAGAATGAGATCCCTGGCGTCTCTCAACAGCAAGTCCACCTCAAAGCGGGATTAACCTTTGCCTCCTCCTTGCGTGCGATGCTTCGAGAGGATCCTGATGTGATCTTGGTTGGAGAGATTCGAGATGCAGAGACCGCCGAGATTGCAGTGCGCGCCGCCATGACCGGCCATCTTGTCTTTTCCAGTTTGCACACCAACACGGCTATTGGAGCGATCGCCCGATTGATCGATTTGGGGGTAGAGCCGTTTCTCATCAGCTCAAGCCTGATTGGGGTCGTGGCCCAAAGACTCATCCGAAAGATCTGTCCTCAGTGCAAATCGGAGTGCGAGGTTGGCCCCTCTCAACTTCAGCAATTGGGGTTGGAGGTGGGAGGAATCCAGGCCTATCGTGGAATCGGTTGTAAAGAGTGCCGTCAGACCGGCTATCGAGGTAGGATGGGGCTATTCGAGATTGTCCAGGTGAACGACGAAGTGCGGGTTTTAATCAATAATCGCCTCCCTGAGGTTCGGATTCGAGAAAAAGTGGCCGCGTTGGGACATCACCCCATTCTCGCGGATGGGATTGAGAAGATTAAACAAGGAGCAACCACCCTTGACGAGGTTTTACGCGTCACCGCCGAGACATAACGATGGCTTTATATTTGTACAAAGCGTGGGATGCGAAGGGGACCTTAGTGGCAGGAGAGGTCCAGGGAGAAAATGCGAGGACCGTCAAGGCAGAGCTGGCAAAGAAGGGGCTGATTCCTAGGGAGGTTTCTTCTAAAGAAATGCGGCTAGAACTCCCTTCTTTTCTACGTCGCAAACGGAAGGTGGAATCCAAAGAGCTCATTGCGATCACCCGCCAATTTGCCGCTCTATTCAAGGCAGGGGTCGCCATGGATCGGATCTTGACCCTCCTCACACGACAAACCTCAGACCCTCGACTTCAGCAAGCTTTGGGCGAGATTCAGCGCAACGTTTCTGGCGGTGTGGCGTTATCGGAGGCCTTTAGTCGCCATCCCGACTGCTTTGACGAGCTTTATGTGAACATGCTCGTGGTTGGAGAGCACGGAGGGGGGCTCGACAAGACCCTCACTCAACTTGCGGAGGTTTTAGCAAAGGAACATCGAGTGATCGCCAGTGTGAAATCGGCAACCCTTTACCCTCGGATTGTCATCACTGTTTTTATCCTCGTTTTTACTGGAATGATGAGCTATGTCGTCCCCCGCTTTGCCGATTTCTATGCCGGTTATGGAGCCACTCTTCCACTTCCCACTCGAATGATGATCGGTCTGAGTGACATTGTTGTTCATCAGGGGTATATTGTCTTGCTTGTGGTCCTCGCTGGAATCTTTGGATTCAAGAGTGTTCTGTTGACTCCGCGAGGCCGTTTTCAATGGGATCGTCTCCAGTTTAAATTTCCTGTTTTTGGACGTTTGAATCGGATGGTGGTGAATGCTCGGTTTGCTCATTTGGTGAGCGCTCTGTATAGAAGTGGGGTCTCTCTGTCGCGCACCTTGGGGGTTGTGGGGAAGGTCATGGGAAACAAGGCCTATGAGGGGGAGGTTCAGGAGATCAACCTCGCTGTCCAGAAAGGGACCCCTTTGTCGATTGCCATGGAGGGGAAGAGATTTTTTACCCCACTTTTGGTAGAATCGGTGGCTGTGGGGGAGCAATCGGGGATGTTGGATGAGCTTTTAGATTCCACGGCTCGTTTTTATGACGAGGAGGTTTCCGATATGCTGAGTCGGATGACGACCCTGATTGAGCCGTTGCTTCTCGTGGGGATCTTTTTTATGGTAGGACTTTTGGCGCTAGCAATCTTTCTGCCGATGTGGAACGTTACCAAACTCATCCTTCCTGGAGGATAATGTGGCTGAGATTCAAGAAGAGATTCGATCCGAAGAGGTTCGACCGGAAAAAAATCGAAAGCAAGGGTCGAAGATAATTTTGTGGATAGGAATCCTGCTCGCAGCTTTGGGAGTGTTGGGGTTGAGACTTTATGTCAACAATAAAGCCGCCGATGAACAGGCATTAATCGCGCAGTTGCAAGCGATCCGAGGGTCGATCCATCTCTATGTTGCGTTGAGCGGCGCTTTTCCTCCCGATTTGCAGGCGTTGACGACACAGAAATATACGGTAGGGCGTCGCAGCTCTCTTTATCTCACAGGGGTTGAAGTGGATGGCGGAAACTATCCCCTCGATCCTTTTGGCCACCGTTTCCAATACGATCCCACGGCCGGCCGTGTTTGGCCAGGGACGGAGTCGTATCAATCTTGGTAAGAAAGGAGCCGAAAATGAATTTCGATCACAAAGGTTTTACGTTAATTGAACTCGTTCTGGTGATCGCCATCTTAGGGGTTTTAGCAGTCTCGGCGCTCCCCAACATCTTTGATATCTCGCTCACGGCCGCCAGAAACAATGCCCGCGATGGAGTGGTGGGGGCGATTCAGTCCGGTTTAAGCCTCTATGCCGCCAATCAGATTGCCTCTGGGAGCGCGGAAAGCTATCCCACTTTGCTTGAGACGAGCGATCTTGCGGATGCGACGGCTGCCGAGCGGACGGTCCCCCTCTTTAATCAGGTTTTGCAAAATGGGGTGACCTCTCAGTGGTTTAAAATCGATGATGATTGCTATGCCTTTGACACCAATGGGAATGGAGCCTTGAATCAAGGAACGGATGTCGAATATCAATATACGAGCGCGAGTGGAACGTTTTTAGGGGTAGCCGATTGTGGATAGCAGGCCGCTGAAAAATGGGTTTACCCTGGTGGAGTTGGTTCTAGTCATCGCCCTTCTGGGTCTTTTCGCGGTAGGGGTGGTGACGATGACCTTTAATTTTAAACGCTCCCATCTTCAGGTTGCAGCCGAAAAAGTTCGCACTGATATTGAACAGGCTCGAAGCCTCGCCATGACGAAAAAGGGGACAACCTTTGGAGTCTTCTTCAATGATTCCACGGATCAGTACACCGTCTATCAAACAGCGGTGACGACCCCGGTTGCGGATCCTTTAACGAAGCAAAATCTCATCGAAACCTTCTCTAAATGGTCGGGAGTGACCCTGACGGGTGGAAACTACACCGTGGAGTTTAATTCTTTAGGGTCTCCTACGACGGGAGGGGGAGGGAGTGTCCAGATTACCGATGGAACCAACACAAAAACCATCATCGTTACCGCCGTCACCGGCCACGTTACCGTGCAATAAAATGAAGCGGGAATCACGTCATCCCCGCGCAAGCGGGGATCCAGCGTCATTCCCACGGAAGTGGGAATCCAGTCTATCGAAAGATCTGGATCCCCGTTTTCACGGGGATGACAAGAGGGTTCTGGGGTTTACCCTCATCGAAGCGGTGTTGATGATTGCGATCGTGGGAGTGGGGCTCCTGGGAGTTTTGTATGTGATGAATGGGGGGACGCAGGCTTCGTTGCTGGCGGATCAGACCCTGATTGCTTCCAACCTCGCCCGTGAAAAACTAGAGCAGATCATCGCCGATCGAGCCAACAAAGGATACGCCACGACGATTGCCACGAACTATTCGGAGGGAGCTCTCTCGGGTGAGTACAGCGAGTTTACTCGGACCGTCACGATCACGGAGGTCAATCCTGACGATGATAGCGCAACCGATGATTTTTTGAACGCGCAATCCGGTTCCGGTTATGCCCGAGTTACTGTCACCGTGAGCGGGTTGGGAGGGGCTCAGTCGGTCAAACTGGAGACGCTCCTTGCAAACTATAGTTCGTAAAAAAATCTGCGGTTTTACTCTTGTTGAACTTCTCCTTTCGATGGCAATCCTTGGGATTCTTGCTGCTGTCGTGGGGCCTGTCCTGGGGACAGGCATCCGAAGTTACGCGCTCATCGTCAATCGCAAAGTGGCCTTAAATTCTGCAAGACTCGCCATGGAGCGGATAGCGAGCGAGGCCCGACTCATCGCCACGCAGAACGATATTGACACCTTCACCTCCAGCGTTTTTCAATTCGATCTTTCGACCGAAAGTAATATCAACTACTCTCTCAGCGGAGACAATTTACAGCGCAGTGGCGTGACGTTGGCGAACAGTGCGATGGCTTTGACTTTTACCTATCTCGATGCCGATGGGAACTCCACCGCGACGAAGGCCAATATTCAAAGGGTTCAGGTTGAGCTTTCGATCAGCGCGGGCGCCGGTTACGGATCGATGACGGTTCGCAATCACGTTTTCCCAAGAAAGTTTTTTAGTCGCTATGCCGGATTTCAATAACGAAAGAGGGGTTGCCGTTGTCGCTGCCCTTATTGCGATTTTTCTCATGGGGGCGCTGGGAGCGGGAATCGCCTATTTTGTAGCCTCCAATCAGCAAACCCGTATCCAACAGGTCACAAGCGATCAGGCGTTCTACAGCGCTCATGCCGGTATCGAATTTGCTTTAGGGCAGATCTTAACCGGTGGCTCCAGCGCGTTGACCTTTACCCGTAACTTCTCGGGAGAGACGATCAATATTACGCGAGCCTCCAGTTTGATTACGGTGTCGGCAACCGAGAAGAGCGCCGTGGCGACTTATTCCGTGACCGATCCGAATCCCCCGAGCCAGGGGTCTTGCCTTCAAGTCGATACCTCTGCAAAGGCGATTTCGGGAAATACCTTGTTGGTCGGATTAGTTCTGAGCCGAGATGCGAGTTGTACCGCGGCCCTTGTCATCACAGGGATGCAGATGAGTTGGACTCCCGATAACGGTGAACAAGCTAATCGGATTAGGATTGCAGGGGGGTCTGTGGAGTACAGCGGCCCTGCTCAAAGTTCGGGATCGACCTTCGATTTCGGATCCAATGACTATACTATCAACGATAGCAGCGATCACGATCTCACCGACATCCGTTGGAGTTCGAATATCACGAATCACAATTTCACGTTGGTTTTTTTAATGGAGGACAGCTCCACAAAAACGGTTCAGGTCAATTTTCTGGCCTCCAATCAAGCGAGCTGTTTTAGCTGGAATACCGCTAGCGCCCGTTTGACTCAAACGAGCAGTCTTTGGCGAGACCTTACTGGAACCACCGTTCAAAACACCTGTTCCAGCCCCATTCGGCTCGATAAAATGACTGTGAGCTGGACGCCCACCTCTCCCAGCCGCAATCTGGAACAGGTCCGAATCGATGGGAGCAACATCTACAGCTCCTCCGCAGCCAGTGGCGTTCAGATCGATGTCGATCAGTCGATCAGCGCCTCCACCACGCTGACGGTCGATCGTTTTCGGTTTGATGATGAAATGCTGGGGCGCAACGACACCGTCGTTTGGCAATGGGCCGATGGGACGACAAGCAGCACCCCTCTCAATCTTTTTAATAGTAATGAGCACGATTGCTTGACGATCAACGCCAGCAACTCTTCGATCAACCCTTCCGACAACACGCAAATTATCGGGCTTACTCTAGAAAATACCTGTGGGGCCGATATTGGGATGACGAACCTGACGCTTTCATGGAGTGGTGAGAGTAGTCGGCGGCTGACTCAGAGCGTGATCGTCGATGTCGATGGAAGTAACACCTACAACAGCAACGCCGCGAGTGGCTCTGCCGTCGATTTTGGAGACAACGATCTTTATCTGACGAACGGCATTGGCCCTCAAAACATAACACGTCTCGAATTTAATGACGATGTGACCCCTGGCCTTGCTTTCACGCTTCAATGGACGATGGCCGATGGAAATACGAAGTCTGCCACCTTCACGCCTGATGCTCAGGCAAATCACCTCTCGGTCGATATCTCGGCGGCTAATATCGCTGGCAGCGGGGATATCGATTTGATGGGGATCACCCTCACGAACACAGGGAGCTCCACGATTACATGGGATCGGGTGATTGTAACCTGGAGTCCCACCACGGGAGGGCGAAGATTACAACGGATCGATGTCGTTGGTTCTACGGTTTGGACTGGCAATGTCGCCTCGGGATCGAATCAGAACGTGACCGATGTGACCCTCACGGCCGGCCAGACAAAATCGATCGATTTCTTCCGATTCAATGGGGACATGAGCACTCGCGCCTTCACGATTCAGTTTGTGATGGGAGATGGCACCTCCACGACCACCGCCAGTTTTATCCCTCCCGATGGATAATGTCATGGAAGATTCTCGGAATTTTTGATATACTGCGCCTAAGCTTAACGGATGTATCTCCCCTTTTTTCATTTTAAAGAGGAACCTTTTAATCTGACTCCAGATCCCGGATTTTTGTTTCTTTCACAGCAACATGAAGAGGCTATCGAATCGCTCCTTTACGGGGTCCGTTACCGCAAAGGGTTTATGGCGCTCATGGGGGAGATCGGGACTGGGAAAACGACCCTCTGTCGCACCTTGCTCGATCGGTTAGGCGAGGAGGTGGACACCGCCGTCATCTTGAACCCGATGCTATCGACCTTAGAGCTGCTCCAAACCCTCAACGACGATTTTGGAAACTCCGCCTCCTACCCCACGGTCAAAGGTCAGATCGATGCCTTAAACCGCTTTTTAATGGAGCGTTGTCAGAGAGGACGCAACGCCGTTGTTTTGATCGATGAGGCTCAGGATCTTTCCATGGAGGCGTTGGAGATGATCCGGCTGCTCTCCAACCTCGAAACAGAGGAAAAAAAGCTTCTTCAGATTATTCTTTCGGGACAGTTGGAGCTTGAGCAAAAACTTCACAGCAGGGCTCTGAAGCAGCTCAACCAGAGGATTGGGATCCGTTATTTTCTAACGGGCCTGAACCGAGAAGAAACAGAAGGGTACATCGTCCATCGGATCTGTGTTGCCGGAGGAGAGGGGGGTGTGCAATTTCAGGAGAAGGCGATCGATCGGATTTATCGAGTTTCAGGGGGAATCCCTCGATTGATTAATGTCATCTGCGATCGAGCCTTGCTGGCGGCGTATGCGGAGCGCGCCCGTTTGGTAACGGTCCGGATGATCGGTGAAGCAGTAGCCGATGTTGAAGGGACCACCCGCGAGCCCGTCCACAAGATCTATGGGAAGACTTTGAGAGGTGAGAAGGATTTTCATGTCGATTATTTTAAAGGCCCTTAAAAGCAGCGCTCAAAAAGGAAACAAAGAGGCGGAACCTTTTTTGGGAGAAGGGGAAGGGATCTTTCAGGGGACCCCCTCTATTGTGAAGAGATCCTCTTTTTGGGGCCCGGAGCCTTTTTTATCTAAAAGGATCCCGATTTTAATCTCCATCCTCGCGGTCCTTTTAGGTTTTAGCTTTGCCTTCCGATGGATTCAAAATGGTCACAGGCCTCGAAAAGTCCCTGCTATTGTTGAAATCACCCCCACGCCGGAGCCTGCTGCGGTCTCTCTCCCTCAGCCACAGGAAGAACCGGTTGTTGTTCCGGTGGAGGCCGTGGTCCTTCAAGTGAATCAGGCTTTTGAAGAGGGGGATTGGCTCACCAGCATGGAACTCTTGAAACAGCTCCTCGCCCAAAGCCCTAACGATGCGAGGCTTCACAATAACTTAGGCTTTGTCTTTTACCGTCAAGGGTTGCTGACCAACGCCTCCACGGAGTACCAAAAAGCGCTTGAATTGGACGGAAAATGCGCCGTCTGTTTTAATAATTTGGGCCTTCTCAAATCCTCTTTGGGAGAGGCTATGGAGGCGAGAAACTATTTCGAGAAGGCGATTGAACTCTCTTCGGACTATGCCGATCCTTATTTTAATTTGGCGGTTTTGTGCGAACAACAGGGGGATGTAGGACATGCGATTCAGAACTATCGCCAGTTTTTGGAGAGGCATCCGCATCCTCAAGAGGAATTGGTTTATAAAATCAAGGCGCGGATTTCTAAGTTAACGGATTAAAGATGGCACAGATCTCAGTGGGAATCGACATCGGTTCGAAGAATGTGAAGGTCGTCTGCGTAGAGCCGCTTCAAGAGGGTTACCGGCTCGTGGCCTACGGTTTCTATTCTTATCGAGGAGATGCGGGGCGGTTAAGGAAGGTCTTTCGGCATCATCCGATCCGGTCGAGAGATATCCGGATCAATATCGAGGATCCCTCCTTAAAGATCCGGAGGGTCGATCTGCCTCCGATTCCCGATTCCGAATGGGATCGAGCGGTCCCTTGGGCGGTTAAGGATGTTATTGATGGCGAGGTGGAAGATTTTGTCTTTCGATGGGCCAAAATTGATTCTCAAGATGTTCGTATCGCAGGCAAGGTTTCGTTGATGGTGTTTGCAATTCGAAGAAGCGCTGCGAAAAATCGGATACGTCGCGTTAGGGAATCTGGACTCCCTTCTCCTCAGGTGGTGGAACCCGATGTGGGGGCCTTGGCCTCGATTTTCGATTTTTGTCGCGGAGCCCAAAGGGATCGTTATGAGGTTTTGATGGATGTGGGGAACCATCTCTCCTTTTTTGTGGTCATGGGAAAGGGGGGGATGATTTATTCAAGGCCTTTAAGCCATTGCGCGGATGAGGACTTAAACCGTCAGCTCGAGAGAGATTTAGGGCTGCCCGCAGAAAAGGCCATTGAAGGGAAGCAACAGTACATGAAAGAAGGGACATTCTCTGAGGATTTTGCTCTGGACGGGCGGTTGAAGAATACCATCTCCCATTTTTATTCTCGGATGGCCATTGAGATTCAAAGATCGGTGGATGGATTTGCGCTACTCTTTGAGCATCGCCCCATTGACCACATTTATCTTTGTGGCGGAGGGGCTTACTACCGAGGGCTGATCGATTATCTGACCTCCACGTTAGGGATTCCTGTTTCCTTGTTCGATCCTTTTCAAAAAATCGACACCGAGTCGTTTCCCGGCGATGCGTTGGCCTCTCGCAAGGCTCTCTTTGCGGTGGCTTGCGGGTTAGCCGTGGATGGATAAACGATGCACATCAATTTTATTGAAAAACGGAGATGGAGGGTGGATTTTTGGGATCCTCGAAAGATCTTTGGAAGATTTCGGTGGAATCGACTGAGTCTCGTTTCGATAGCCACCCTTGTTTTGATGTTCATGGCGAGCTATGGCGCGGTCCAGAAGGTTCGCCTAGACTCGCTCCAAAAAAAGCTAAACGCAACGACGGTCTCTCTATCCCAGCTTCGCGCCACTTCCCCTTCTTTGGAGAGTCCAAAGAAGATCTCTTTTTACGAAGGAATCCCTTGGGAGGAGTTGCAGAATCGGATCACCTGGTCTAAAATCCTTTATCAGATCTCGAGCTATGTTCCCTCTCAAATACGTTTAACCTCTATCGTTGCAGACCCTGCGGGCATTGATCTTGAGGGGGAGGCGCGAGATCAGAGGGCGGTCGCTTATTGGATACAAACTTTAGCCCAAGACCCCGTCTGTTTACAGGTTCAATTGTTGTCTTCCCAAGAGGTTCCAGAGGGGACGCGAAGGGGGTTTCGTTTTAAGATTCGCTGCGAGGGATTTTAGATGGCGTTGCAGATCACCTCGGTCCGTTGGCGAGAGGTTCCGAACTCACGGGAGAGGTTGATTTTTTTAGCGGCCTTGCTCGCTTTCGTGTTGGTGTTCCTAAAGTCTTGTTGGTTTCCAAGTCGTGAGGCTCTCTCAGAGGTTCAGGCGCATTTGGAGGAGGCTTTCAAAGAGAAGGAGGCCTTTGTTCAGGCGCAGAGGCAGTTCGGAGCGCAGTCTCAAAAGGTGGAGCCTCATGCGGGGAGCGCCGTTTTAGCCTCGTATGAAGAATGGGCTCATCAAATCGCTCGCAATCCGAGCGGATGGGTGATGCAAGAGATGACGAATCCCATCCTAACGAAAGGGCTTCAAGTGACCGGCGTCGAATTTCCCGATCCGGTTCGCCAGGGGCGTGTGACGACACAAGAATTTACGGTTTCCCTCTTGGGATCCTTCCCATTTTTGGGAAGGTACCTGGAGCGATTGGATCGGCTTTCGGCCCCTCTTCTCATTTCTCATTGGGAGATCCTCTCTTTGGAGGAGGAGGGAGCTGCGGGTGTAAAATTAACGCTGGAGGGGATTGTTTATGGTTGGGAATAAAAAGAGACTCTGGTGGGCCTTCCCTATCCTGCTGATCTTCTCCGGGGTTCAGGGAGAAGGGAGGCGCGATGGGGCCTTTTCGGGGCTGGATTTGGAGGGGTTTGAAGGAGGGGCTCGATCGAGGGAGGGCGGCCTTTTGTGGCAAGACAATCCTTTTGTGGAGGCGGTGGAGGATTTCTCTGTGACCGATCTTGTTCTGACAGGAATTGTTTATGGCGATGTCGATCGGGCAGCGCTGATCAACGACCGTGCGGTCCGCAAAGGAGAAAAGATCGGTTCCCACGAGGTCGTTGAGGTAGAAAAAAATCATGTGGTTCTTCGTAATGAGAATGGGTTGTACCGTTTGTCTTTCACGGGAGAAGCTCGATGATGTGGAGAAGTTGGTTTTTAGCTATTTGCTTTGTTTCTAGAGCCTTGGCCTCCGAGTATCTCTATAGCGTGGAGTTCCACGATGCCGATATTCGCGCTGCCGTTCGAATGCTTGCCAAACTCGGGGGACAAAATATCGTCGTGCCAGAGAGTGTGGAAGGGAAAGTGACGGCAAGCTTTGAACAGGTTAAGCTGGAGGAGGCCTTGGGCGCCATTCTCAAAACGCATGGGTTTGGGTTCGTTGTGGAGGAAGGGACGTTGCTGGTGGTTTCCAAAAAAGAGGTCGAGGCGTTAGGGGAGGATCTGATGAGCGCCTCCTTCAACCTTCAGTACGCGAAAGCCAAGGATGTTCTCCCTCATCTACAATCGTTCATCACAGAAAGGGGGACAACAATTGCGGATGAAAGAACCAATTCCGTTTATGTCCGTGACACCTCGCTGGCGGTGGAGAATATTCGAAAGTTGGTGTCGAACCTCGATCGAGAGGATCGCCAGGTTTTGATTGAGGCCAAGATTGTGGATGCCTCGGTGGATTTCATTCGCAGTTTTGGGATTCAGTGGGGGGTCACCCACTCCGGTGGGGATGCCGATGTGGGCGGTCTCAGCGCGGTGGGGACCTCCGATGCGGGGCGAAATCTTGGGGTGAATCTGCCCGCGGAGGGGTTGAATTCCGGTTCTCCCTTGGGGGGGTTGGGTTTGATTATTGGTAATGTGGACAGCACTATTGCGGATCTTCAACTTTCAGCGGCGGAAGAAAAGGGAGACATCAAAATTCTGTCACGTCCCTCGGTGGCGACTTTAAACAATCACTCCGCGAAGATTCGGAGTGGTGTTAAGTTCTATGTGGTGACCAGCGCTGCTATTACGGTGGGGCAAACGGGGGACAGCTCCACGAATCTTCAGCAGATCGGAACCGGGATTGAACTTCAGGTGACTCCGCAGATCTCGGTCAACGATTTGATTAAATTAGAGATCGAGGCGGTCGAATCGGAGGCCGATTTTAGCCGCGCTGTCGAAGGGATCCCTGCCGTGATTGATAGCACCGCCACAACGACGGTGATGCTGAAAAATGGGGATACGACCATCATTGGGGGATTGTATCGAGTTCGAGAGACCGAAGCGGAGCGTGGGATCCCCGGCTTGATGCGGATTCCCCTCTTGGGTTACCTCTTTAAGAGCGATACCAAGACACAGCAGAAGAGTGAGCTTCTCATTTTTATTACTCCTAAAATTATCGAGAAACCGATCGAGGAGCTGCCCCATTTCTCCGAGCCCGGCAGCGCTTACCATTCGCCGCCTTAACCCATCGGTTCTTGTCCTTTTTTCAAACACGAGCTAAAGAGAAAGTCATGCGCAGTTTTGCCGATCGCGCCGAAGCAGGGCGCCAATTGGGGAAAGCTCTCTCGGCTTACAAAGTGGAGAATCCCCTGACTGTGGGTCTTCTTCGCGGCGGTGTCTTAGTGGCTCACCCCGTTTGGGAGGAGTTGGGATGGGACTTGGATGTCATGCCTCTTAAAAAACTGCGAGCCCCTGAGAATCCGGAGCTTGCCATTGGCGCCATTGGGGAAGGAGAGGCCGTTTATCTCAACATGCCTTTGATTCAGCAGCTTGGAGTGAAAGAGGAATACATCGATGACGAAGTCGCCGGGCGATATGGCGACCTTTTCGAGGAGATCCAGTTGTATCGTCATGGAGTCCCCAGGATCTCTCCAAAAAATCGCCTCGTAATCCTAGTCGATGATGGATTGGCAACAGGAGCCACCATGATTGCCTCCATTCAGGTTGCCTCCGCTCAGAATCCGGCCTCTATTGTCGTTGCCGTTCCGACCGGTTCCCCAGACACGGTTGAAAAGATTCGGAATATGAAGGAGGTTTCCGAGGTGGTTTGTCTATGGATGCCGGAAGATTTTGGAGCCGTGGGGCAATGTTACAAAGATTTCAAACAAGTGACCGATAAAGAGGTGTTAGCCCTCCTCCATCAGGTTCGTCACTCCAACCTCAGTAGCTTGCAGTAGAACGATCCCGTATTGAAGAGGTTGATAAGAAGCTCAAGGGCAGGAGGATCAGAAATCGGATTCATGAGAAAGGATATCGCGATCACCCGTTGACTGACTACAAGGTGGTTGAGGCGCACGGAATGTGATTTAGATCGTTCCTCTTTTCCCAAAACACTGCTATGCTCTCGCCATGCGTCGACAAGAGGATGTGAATAAATCCGGGTATAACCTAAATCGGTTTTTTGGATCATTAAGCATCCGCAAAAAACTCCGGATTGCCTTTTTCTTGAGTGCGATCTTACCGCTGACGATTGGGGGCATTTATGGCGTTTACTTTGCTTCGAAAACTTTGAAGTCCAATTACATGAGTGAACTTACCCGTGAGGTCGAGGACCGGAGTAAAGAGCTCGAAAAAACGCTCACGAATGTTCGCGGAGATATCCTCTTCCTCTCCCGTTTGCCGACGCTCAAAAACTATGTGCGCCATATGCCCGCCCATGGAGAATCCGAGCGCATAGAGTTGCGCACGGCCGTTCTTGAGGCTTTTTCAAACTTTGCCAAGTATCGTATTGGCATCTATCAGATTCGCTTTCTCGATATGGAGGGTTGGGAAAGGTTGCGCGTTGACTCCAAAGGAGGCGATGTGATGATCACCTCTCTGGAACAATTGCAAAACAAGGGAGAACGTTATTATCTCCATGAAGCCATGAAGATTTCCACCGGTGAAATTTATGTCTCTTCCCTCGACCTCAATGAAGAGTTCGGTCACGTGGAGGTACCTCACCAGCTTGTTGTCCGGTTTGCCACCCCTTTTGTTGATGAAGCAGGACAAAAGAGGGGTCTTGTGATCCTGAATCTGTATGCAACCGACCTCCTGGCCCTGATTCGAAGCCTGGAAACCCGTCCCGGCGTCAGAACCTTTTTCGTCAACATAAATGGCACCATGATTTCTATGGGAGAAAATGACAAAACGACATCATTATCCCTGTTGTCGGGTCAAAACGTCGTGGGAAATACCTCGAAAGATGCATTGTTCACTGGTAAAACAGGAATCATTGAAAATAAAGATCACTTCACCATTTTTACCCCCGTCAAATATCAGAAAGAAGAAAGTCGATACTGGGTTGTTGGATTACAATATCCAAAGAAAATTATTCTGAAGCCTTTGAGTGAATTTGTTGTCGTGCTGTTTTTGATCGGTCTTGTCATAGCCCTAGTGCTTTTTTTCCTGGGAGGGGTGGCTGCCCGCCAGTTAACCATACCCCTGCTTGCCATCCACCGTGAGATGGAAAAAATCGGAAAAGGGAACTTCAATGTCTATTTGGATGTGGAAACAAAAGATGAAATAGAGGACATGGCTCGTGCCATGAATACAATGGCGCAGCATATTCGAGAACTTGTCGAAAAAGAGAAGGGATGGAATCGTCAACTTCAAGAGGAAATTCGACGTGCCGAGGAGAAACTTGCCGCTTCCATGGAACGAGTCTATCAGATGGAAAAAATGGCAAGCCTGGGGCAACTTTCTGCGGGAATCGCTCATGAAATTGGCAATCCTTTGGCCGCTATTAAAACAGTGATTCAAGCAATGGATGAAAACATAACGCCGCAGGAACAACAAACTTATTTTCGACGAATTATCTCTGAAATTGATCGGCTAAGCCATTTTCTAAAAACGTTTCATTCCTTTGTAACACCGGGAGACCGGAAATTGTCTCCCTGTGATCTTGTAAAGATTGCCGAAGAGGTTATTTTCCTTGTTGGTAAAGAGGCCGAATGGCACAGCGTGACTATTCGCAGGGAATTTGCGGAAACTCCTCCGATATTCGGAGATTCTCATCAGATACAACAAGTACTCTGGAATCTCATTGTCAACGCCTTGCGCGCCATGCCGGATGGGGGAGTACTAACGCTAAAAATCGAAGTTCAAGATAGTGATTCGTCGAAGGTCTCAGTCGCGGTCATTGACAATGGGGTGGGAATTCCGCAGGAGAATATCTCAAGGATTTTTGAACCATTTTTTACAACACATGCGGATGGATCGGGTTTGGGGCTCGCTATTGCTTACAAGATCGTCAAGGAACATGGGGCGGACATTCATGCGAAAAGCCAGGTGGGTCATGGAACCACCTTTGAAATTCTTTTTCCGGTGAGGGATTATGCATCATAAAATTCTTATTATCGAGGACGATGGGGTCATGCAGCAGACACTGACGGAAGTGTTTCAAAAAAGTGGATTTTTAAGCTATGCAGGGGCCTCTGCCGGAGAAGGCTTGCGGTTATTCCAGACAAAAAAAGTTGATCTTGTCCTGATGGATCTCAGGCTTCCGGATCGTAGCGGTCTTGAAGTCTTACAGGACATCCGGAGTCAGGATAATCTCACACCCGTTATTATGATGACAGCGAACCCCGACGCCAAAACAGCCGTTAAGGCCATGAAACTGGGGGCTTTTGATTATATCATTAAACCCTTTGAACTCGACGAACTCAAATTGATTGTGGGTAGGGCTTTGGAAGCGACTCACATGAAGGATGATATTCAACGCTTGAGGCGTTTGACGCAACCCTTCTTTCAACCGGATCAGGGACTTGGCATCAGTTCCAAAGCAAAAGAGTTGGAGTCAAATATCAGAGACGTTGGCACTGTATCAAAAACAACGGTTCTCATTACAGGGGAAAGCGGAACAGGAAAAGAATTGGTTGTAGATGCTATCCATTTCGTCAGTGATCGCGCAAAAAATCCTTTATTGAAAATTAACTGTAGCGCTATTCCCGCCCATCTCCTGGAAACGGAATTTTTTGGCGCTGAGAAGGGGGCCTTTACCGATTCAAAAGAAACGAGAAAGGGTCTCTTGGAACTTGCGGATGGCGGCTCTCTTCTTTTGGATGAAATCGCTGAAATGCCGCTTCCCCTGCAGGCAAAGATTTTGCGTGTTCTGGAATATCAGACGTTCAAACGGATTGGCGGAGTCAAAGACATTGATGTGAATGTCCGTATCATGGCTTCCACAAACAGGGATCTCACCGCCCTGGTTCGGGATGGCCAATTCCGTGAAGATCTCTATTATCGTCTGAAGGTCTTTCAGATAGGTGTGCCGCCGCTTAGGGACCGAAGGGAAGATATCCCCTGGTTGACGGAAAAATTTTTGCGGCATTTTGGTGCCCAGTTTCGCAGGGAACTGCGGATCGATGAAGGGGCGAAAGAACTTCTTGCGGGTTATCCGTGGCCTGGAAATATTCGGGAACTCAGGAATGTTATTGAACGGGCCTGCATTCTGGCCGCGAACGGCGTCATTTTACCGTCCCACCTTCCCGTCGATTTACGGGCGGCAAATCCACAAGATCCTGCCGGGGACTTCTCCGCCCGGCGGGATGAATTGTCTCTCGAAGAAGTCGAGAAACGACATATTCTGACGGTGCTCGAAAAAACGGGCGGCAATAAATCGGAGGCGGCCCGCATTCTTGGAATCGCCCGTATTACCCTCCGTGAAAAACTGAAAAAGTATGGAATCGGCTCCGACCCCGAAGAGATAACGTGATCGAAGTCCTGCCGGTCAGCGTTCCATGCCGGCAGTTTTTCTGCCACCATGATTCGTCAGGAATCTTCCGCCGTTTCCGCATGGACTTCCAACTGGATGATTTCATAAAAGAAACTATCCGCATCGTTTTTCCCAAACATTGGCATCTGGTTTGCATATGAAGGGGATAAGCCTGGGAGGGCATTTTTATGAAAATTGGCAAAGCCGCGTTTATTTTGTTTTTTACGGCCTGTTTTTTTCTCCATCCGGGATTCGTCCATGCAGAAAAAGAATCGGATCAAAAGCCGGACGGTGAAACAAAAAAGGATTCATCGATTTTAAAAACGGTAGAAGACATCAAAGGTAAACTTAGCATCTCAGGCGACTTTCGCGGGCGTCTTGAGAACGATTTTAATCGCGATGCGACAACCGATACCAGAACCCGTGGGCGAATTCGTTTCCGTTTGGGTCTTGATTTTCCCGTCAATGACGACGTAACAGTCGGCGCGCGTTTTGCCACGGGGCCCCTTGCCGATCCCAACTCCCCCCATGCCACCTTTACCGGCGCTTTCGATAGACCAAACTTTTCCCTCGATCGGGCTTTCGTAAGATGGATTCCCTCTTTTTTTGAAGAAATGACGTTGTGGTTGGGGAAATTTGGTCATCCCTTTGCTACACCTGTCGTTTATCCTGAACTCGTCTGGGACCAGGATGTGCAACCGGAGGGGGGTGCCGTTGGTTTTACCTTTAGGGATCTTGGAATCGTAAAAAAGTTAAATGTTGTCAATGGAAGTTATATTCTCCTTGAGCAGGATCCAGGGAGTGAAGCATGGATGAATGGTTCGCAAGTGGCAACCACATTTCAGTTTGCCAGCAAATTGGAGCTAACGGCCGCTACAGGTTTTTATTATTATTCCAACGTCAATGCTGGAGCCCCCGGTGCCGATGCGATTGTCCGCAACGACAATGGTGGAAATACAGCTATGGATAACGATGGGGACGGCACTGCTGACAGTTTTGTTTCTGGTTTTAGAATTTTAGACTCTTTCATGGATGCAGCCTACACGGGTCTCCCCATGCCCCTTGCCTTTCAAGCCCAATACCTCCACAATTTTGGCGCAAACGCTGCACGAAACGATGGTTATGCCTTTGGGATCGCTTATGGGCAGTTGAAGAAACAGTGGGATTGGCGGGCCTATTATCAATACCAACGGGTCCAGCAGGATGCCGTTTTTTCACCCTTTTCCCAGGATGATTTTTTACGACAAACAAATTTCAAAGGGCATCTCTTGGGGATTGCCTTGGCCGTTTACAAAAATGTCGATCTTCATGCTTGGGGTTTAATTGACGAATTGGACAGCGCCCCCGGAGGGAATCAACAGGTACGGTCGCGGGTTGATTTAAATGTCAAGTTTTGAGGAAATGGCGGTATGACCAAAAAATTGGCTGAAATTGTCGCCTTCTTATGTTATTTGATCGTCGCGGTGAGCGGTTGTTCCGATGAAAAAAATAAAACCAGGTCGATCCAACCCCAAACGCAACAGACTTCCATAGTTGCTTCTGAATCCAAAACATCACCAACAACCTCCGGAAAAAATGAGACTGTCAGCCCTTCCCTTGCCAAAGAAAAAGGGTGTCTTTCCTGTCACCAGGGCATTGAGGTGATCAATGAAAAAATGCAGCCTTTTCTGCTGTCACAGGCGGGGGGAAAATCAGGGTTTGAATGCGCCGTTTGCCACGAAGGAATCCCCGATGCAACCACCAAACTTGAAGCGCACAAAGATATATACCCTAATCCCTCCAGCATGTGGGTCTTGAATGAGGGAAAGGGATGCGCCAAATGTCATAGTGATAAAAACGCCATTAAAAGCCTGATGGGGAAGCCCCAAAAGCAACATCCTGCAGGCGGTAGTCTGATGGAGGTCGTCAGTTATGCCACAGACCCCAGCGGCGCCTCCGGAAGAAACCACGTCTATCGCATGGAACGCGCCCTCATGGCTCTGGAAACGGGCAAAGCCAACAAAACCCTGATGTCCAATGGCGTCATTCCGAAAGGGAAATGGAAATACGCCAATTTTGACATGGATGATCCGGATGGTCCCGTCCCTTCCGCAGGGAGTCCGGAATACAAGGAATGGATTGCCAAGGCGTTAAAAGAGAAGCTCATCGAGGTGATGAATCATACGGAACGAATCCCCAATCTTGAAGAAGGGACAAAACTATGGGGCGACCCCGCCAAAGCCGGTTTTGCCGACATGCACCGCAAGCAATGCGGCCGTTGCCACGTCTGGGGCGAGGGGCGCGATAAACGGGGGGATCATCGCGCTGGCGGCTGTGCGGCCTGTCACATACTTTATACCAATGATGCCTTTTCAGAAAGCAATGACCCCACTATTCCAAAAGACGTTGCACCCCATCCGATGAAACACGAGATTACAAAGCAAATACCGGCCCAACAGTGCAACCATTGTCATACGCGGGGGAAACGCATCGGCACGACATTTGCCGGGATTGTTGAACACCAGTATGTCGGTTCCGGTAAAACGCCGCCGTTTGACGATCACGGGGAGGTCCAGGTTCCTTTATATACAAAAGAATACAACCATGTTCGCGAAGACGTCCACGGCGAACGCGGCATGCAGTGTGCCGATTGTCACTCATCCATTGACGTGCACGGAGACGGGAATATCTACCCCGTCACTTTCTACCAGGTGGAAGTCGGTTGTGCGGATTGTCATGGAACGCCCCAGAAATACCCTTGGGAACTGCCGGTGGGCTTCGGAACGCCTGTAGAGACAAAAACGGAAAGGGGAACCTATCGGTCGGGAGAAAACGAATATCTCATCACCACAAGAGGAAACGCACGCACGCGATGGACAAAAGAAGAAAATAAGGCCTATCTAACCAATGTCTCCGATGGGAAGAAGCGTGAGATCCCGCTCCTGAAAAACAAGGCCCTGGAGAGTAGCTGGAAAACGGAACAGGGGCATGTCGCCATGGAAGTGGTTTCTCAGCATATGGATAAACTCGAGTGTTATGCCTGCCATTCCACTTGGGCGCCGCAATGCTACGGTTGTCACATCAAATACGACGCCCGCAAGGAGGGGATTGACTGGCCGCTTTCTGCCGAAAAACACAATGCTTTAGGAAAACAGGTCAAAACAACGGCCCCGGGGGATATCCATACCGAGAATGTCAGTTATATCCGCTGGGAAAATCCGCTTCTTGCCGTTAATTACAAAGGCAAGGTGGCCCCGGCCATTCCCGGTTGCCAGGTCGTGTGGAGTTTTGTCGACAAAAATGGCGTCCTGAAAGAGGTCAACAAAGTCTACAAGACCTCCGATGGTTATAATGCCCCCACTCTGGCGCCGCTTCAGCCCCATGCCAATACCGCCGTGGCCCGTACCTGTGAAAGCTGTCATACGGATCCCAAGGCCATTGGATACGGTGTCGGGGTGAGCCGTTCTTCTTCCATAATTGACGGGGATAAACCGCATTTTGGGAATATGGGTTTTGACATAAATGCCGATATCCTGTCGTCCAAAAAAGCCAAACCACAGATCCCGGGAATTAAGGATTTTCCCTATGCCTGGGATCAGCTGGTAACCCGTAGCGGCCGACAGACGCAAAATCTTCCCCTTTTGGCAGACCGTCCTCTGAACGAGCAGGAGCGGAATAAAGTGGAACGTGAGGGTTCTTGTGTGGCGTGCCACCAATACTACAATACCCCTACTTGGGAATCTATCCGTACGAACCTGCGTAAAGGTCTCCATGTTGCCGATGGACGTGCTTTGACACCTGAAGAACATGACAAGGCCGTGCAAACGGCGGTGTTAGCCCTTGCTGCTTTTGTCGGTGAAATTAAAGAGCCGCCCAAAACAACCTTTGTCAAAGAAACAGTTGAGAGCAAAAAGCCGACCTTAGGCACAGAGTCGGCAATCGACGGTGCCGCTCTTTTCCAGAAAAACTGCACGGCTTGTCATACCATCGGCAAGGGAAAACTGGTGGGTCCTGATCTGAAAGGTGTGACTTCCAAGCGTTCTAAGGAATGGCTCATCCAATGGATCAAATCATCCCAGGCCATGGTGAAGAAAGGAGACAAAGAGGCCGTGGCCCTTTTTAATGAATATCATATACCGATGCCGGACCAGAATTTATCGGATGAGGAAATCAATGCGATTTACAGGTATGTGAAGACGCAGTGAGAGGCACTGATGGCGGTTGCAGTTTTTCATCGGTCATTTTTCGGAGTTTCTCGACAAACTCCTGATGCCTTAACGGCGGGGTATATCTATGGGGCACCTCTAAAAACGCCTCAATGGTTTGTCGGTGGGCTTTATTGATTAAGATTTCACGATTTTAAGAAAAAACCTCATCACTCCAACCTCAGTAGCTTGCAGTAGAACGATCCCGCATTTGACAAATAAGACATAAAGGTGTACTTTTTATGCATGCCAAGTGTGCCCTTAAAAGACCTTAAAGAGAATCTCTCCCATTGGGCAGAGGAGGCGGCCAAAGGGAACGTCGTCCATGTTACAAAATACAATCGACCTTATGTGGCTTTGGTTCCTGGCCGTGATGTTGGACTTCATCGGGGACGTCTCGTGGGACGCGGTCATTTTAAGCCCGCCTTGAAAAAGCCGATCCAGGGAGATTGGCTTCGATATCTTCTAGAGGATCGAGAGGACCCGTGACGACCGATTTAGTTTATTTGGATACCTCCGCTTACCTTGCCGTTTTGCTCATGGATCCCCGAAGAAACGCCTTTTACGATTTTCTTAATAAAAAATCTCTATGTTCCAGCGTATTATTGGTGATAGAAGCGGAACGGAATCTGGTCCGTTTCAGTCGTGAAAAGATTCTTTCCGATGAAGAGTATAGGAGAGCTATGGATTGTTTGGAGAAGGATGGCGAACATTTTTTGCTCAAGGAATTGTCTTTAGATATCTGCTTGACGGGGATTTTCCCCCCGGTGCGAATTCCTAAATCGAGCGATCTCGTTCATTTAAGAACCGCGAGATGGTTCCATGAAAACCAAGGATTAGCCGGTTTTGTTACACTGGATCGAGATCAGGCCTTTTGCGCGCGAGACTTTGGGTTGCCTGTCCTTTCAACGGATCAATAACTCGCGGTGATTTGGGCGTACAGAAAGTGAGCGTCTTTGGCATCACCGGTGTCTTCTAGAAAATCTCCCGCCTTAAAAAAGGAATAGCCGAACAAACAATGGGCCCACTTGTTCCACTTGTATTTGAGGAGGGTGTCGATCTCTTGTCCCGTGTAGCGAGAAGCGTCAGCCGATCCCGCGCGGAGTTGCGCGCCACTGGCTTGGTAGAGGCCGTCGGCTGGCTCCATAAGGAAGAAGATGTGGTAATCGAGCGAGGTGGTTACAGAAGGGGTCGGTTTTAGTTGAATCGAGGCGCGACCGTTGTGGATGTTGCGCCAGCCGACCAGATCCATGTAACCATATTTGTCGTGGTTCGTAGGAGAAAGATTATTAAACGTTCCCACATTGCCGGAGTTGGGAGAGTCATCTCCGGAGGCGACGTTGTACTCTAACCCCAAACGAGGCTGCCATTCGCGATCGATCGTGTATCCTCCGTCGAGATGGGCTGCATAGGCAAAAACGTCTTTTGTCCCTGACTCCCCCAGTTGAAGGGCTACTTCAGAATCGTAATCCCATGGGCCGAACTTTCTTTCGAGGTGTCCACCGATCGTGTAAAGATTGAGATCCCCCCCTCCAACGCCACTATTTTTGTCGTTGAGAGAGAGAAGATAGGCCTCGTAATCTGTTTTCTCATCCTTGTCCCAATGGCCATAAAGACCGCTTAAAAATTGGTTATCGGGAGCGCTTTGGATCCAACTTAGAAAACCATCCAGCCAGGCATGATCCCAATTCCATCGAGCCTTCGCCGCGTCAAAAGATCGCCCCACATTGGACCAACCGAAGGTCCCAATCAATCGTTCATCTCCGTAAGCGAGTTCTTGACGTCCCAACCGAAGCGAGAGCGAGGGGCTTCCAATCCCCTTTAGATCCACATAGCCTTGATGGAGATCTAGATCATCGACATTATTCGTGTTAGCAACCGTGGATTGCTCTTGAGCCCATTCCCGCGAGAATTGCGGTTGGAGAAAAATCCCAAGCCCTTCAATCGGTTTGGCATCCAAATAGGCTCGGACTCGCATGAGAGCGAATGTCTCATTGGCCTTGTCATTCCGAGTGGGAGTGAAGGCATCAAACTCTGCGAGTGTTTCCAATCGCAGTCGGATCTCTCCTCCGAAATTCAGCGACGAGGAATTGTCTTCCCCAAAAGTTAGGGAAGGGCTCCATGTAAAAATCGCTAGCCAACTTAGGAATAGGAGCCCTGGATAAAATTTGCTGTTTTCGTTACTCATTTTTTTTGACCTCCAAAGGGATCCAAAAAACAACGCGTTTTCTGGTCCCATTCAACAAGGTTTTTCACAGCCCTTGCGAGTGTAAAACCACCAATTGATTGCCACCGCGATGAGGTAGAAGATTGCCGCTCCGATAAAGAACGGAATGGCCGATCCAGTCTTCGTAATGGAGCTCCCTATCAGCGTCGAGAAGACGAATGGCCCGTATGCCGCAACTGCGCCCGTCCAGCCCAACACCTGCGCGCCCTGACGCGGCGAGTGCGAGAAGATGATCGGATACTGCCGGAAGGTCGAGGCGTTGCCGATGCCCGCGAAGAAGAATATCCCCAGCATGCAACCGACGAAGAGGGGGAACGACTCGATCGAGGTCGGGGTCAATAGCCCTAGGAACACCATCGCTCCACACAGACCGATCATCGCCAAGCCAGCGATGTGAGTGAGGATGGCCCCTCCGGTCTTGTCCGAGACGAACCCAAAGCTCACTCGGGTAGCGGAGCCGATGAGCGGCCCAAGAAAGGCGTACTTCAACGGGTCGGGGGCGTCTGGAAAGATTCCGTAGATCGTCTTGATCATGAGAGGGAAGGCCGCCGCAAACCCCGAGAACGATCCGAAGGTCATGACATAGGTGATGGTACAAAACCAGGTGTGTTTGCTTTTGAAGATATCGAGTTGCTCGCGGAACGACGCTTTGACTGGGATGCTCCGAAGCCAGATAAGGCACGCGATGCCGAGAACAAGCAGCAGAGGCACGTACCAGAAAACCGCATTCTGCAACCAGATGTCTTTGATGACCTCACCCTTCTTGAAGACCTGGGAGCCTCCAGCGATCGTCCCAAAGAGGGCAAAGCCGATGATCCAGGGACTCACGAACTGCGCCAAGCTCACGCCGAAATTTCCGACTCCCGCCTGAATGCCCAATGCCGCTCCCTGCAAACGCTTGGGGAAAAAAAGGCTAGTGCTTGGCATGTACGAGGAGAAATCGCCCCCTCCCATGCCGGCCAAGAGCGCCAGCAGCATGAACATCCAAAAGGGGGTCTGGGGGTTGAGCACCGCCAAGCCTAGCCCGATGCACGGAATGAGCTTGAGCAGAGTGGCGACCCCGATCACCAGACGGGTTCCAAAGATGGGGATCAAAAAACTGTGAATGACCCGCAGAGTGCCACCGGCCAGCCCAGGCATCGCGGCGAGCCAGAACAGTTGCATCGTGTCGAACTTAAAGCCAACCGCCGGCAAGCGGACCACCAACACGCTCATCACGAACCAAGTGGCAAACGAGAGAATGAGGCTAACGGTAGTGAGGGTTAGGGTGCTCCAGGCGATTCGGCTTCCGGTCTTTTTCCAGAACTCCGGGTTTTCCGGTTCCCAAACTTTCAGCCACGTTGACATGATTGCCTCTCATCCAAGATTTTTTAGGCGTTTTGCGATTCGAATTTTCCTTTTGTTTGCGGGGCCGCTTTGTCTCTCATCTTTGTGATGGTAACATGCATCCACCACAGACAAATTGCGGAGATGAAGAAGAGAAATATCCACATGCTCGTCCACAAGCCAGTCCATTTCAATAGATAACCAAAAATGATAGGAGAAACGAATCCGCCGAGCCCTCCCAGCAATCCCACCATGCCGCCCACAGCCCCCACGTCGTTTGGGAAATAATCCGGGATGTGTCTGTACACGGCTGCCTTGCCGATTCCCCACAAAGCGCCGATGATAAAAACCAGAGCGGCTGCGATCCAGATATTCGCCTGAAAGTAGATATGAGTCGTTCCTTGGGCTATGAGTTGTTTCCTTGCCACCTTGTCCCCTTCCTTTACCGTCGGCACCTGCCAGATTTTTTTACTTGGGAAAACAGAGAATGACCGGTCCTCTGAAGCGGCCTCCGCCGGTTTTCCAACCAGGGGGTAACTCATGTCATCTATTTTTATCAAACTATCGGAGACAACCGTTGCCGTGCCTGCCCTTTTTGCCATGATCCCCTTGCCCGGAGAATCAATTTCCATTTTCGGGACGACGAGCATCAGACAGAAAACGACGGATAAACCGAGCACCCAGTACATCACGGTTCTGGCCCCGAGCTTATCCGACAGCCATCCGCCCAGCGCTCGCAGGAGCCCCGCCGGCAAACTGAATATGGATGCGAACATGCCGGCAGTGATTAATGAGACGGCATACATATTCAGGAAATAAGGGACCAGCCATTGAGCCAGCGCGACAAAACATCCGAAGACCAGATAATAATACAAGCCAAAGCGCCATACCCGCACTTCCTTCAGCGGGGCGAGCATCTGAACGAATGTTTTTCCTGCGGCCGCTTTTGATTTTTTATTAACCGTGAAGAGAAGAAAAAGAATCCCCATCAGAACTAACGCTACTGCGTAGATTTGGGGCAGGTAGCGCCATCCTTCTAGATCGGCTCCGTTGTCGGTTAAATGTTTCAGCAAAGAGGGAGCCAGCATTGTGGTGACGGCTGCGCCGGCATTGCCCACCCCGAAGATCCCCAGCGCTCTTCCCTGCCATGATTTGGGGTACCAGACGGAGGTATAGGCAATGCCTATGGAGAATCCTTGCCCCGCCAGCCCGAAACCAAAACTGCAAAAGGCGAACGCAAGAAAACTATCGGCATAACTAAGCAGGTACATCGGAAGGGCACAGAAAAAAAGCAGAGCGCTGAATGTTACCTTGCCGCCGTATTTATCAGTCCATATCCCTGTATGAAGACGAAAGATGGAGCCGCTTAAGGGTGGAATTGCCATGAGCCAGGCAATTTCCACCATGGACCATTTGTAGAGCTGGTTTTCTACAAGAAAGGTGACCAAAACGCCATTGAGCATCCACACCGCAAAGCAGACGGTGAAGGCGAGCGTGTTGAAGAAAAGAATCTGGTGGGATTTACCGGTTACGTTCTGTTCCATACGGAAACATCCTCATTGAGTCGAATTCGGTCTCGGAGATCAGCCGATGAGCCGATGGAAAAACGATGTTGTCCTCGCGAAAAATATGAAGGCGCAAGAGCTCAACCAGGTTTTTCCCCTGTTCGAGCGCGGCATCCAGCACGATCAACCTCGATTTTTCGTCCGGAAGACGAAAGGCGAGCCCTAGAAAATTAAGAATCACCGCGGCCCACTGTACGGCCTGGAGGTGCTCATCCTGCATAAGATCGATTGCCGTCATAGGAACTGCGCTCTTGCTATGCTCCCCATTTGCAATCAGTCGTTCGTTCAGCAAGGGAAACAGGGTCGCCTCCTCCCGCCTGCTGTGAGGGACGAAGTTGGAATCAAAGAAATGGAAGAAATGCTTCAATTTGCCGTCTAACTCTCTGGTGAACCCCGTTTTTTGAATCGAAAGGAGAGCCTCTTCAAAAATGTTCAACTCTTCTATGAAAAGCACATGCTCCTTGCTAAACTTTCTTAGGAAAGGGTGCATCTCTTCTGGAGACACCGGGTTCATGGCAGGGGGAGAGTAGGCCTCCGGGGGATCCATGGGGGACAATTCCTTCTCATCCCTCATTTGTTCCGGCCCCAGTTCCGGCTGTTTTGTCAGAGGATCGATCTGGTTTAACTCTTGAGTGTTCATTGTTAGTTATTGTTAATTATTCTTCGGGCGATGTTCCGTCCAAACGGTCATCGAGTCACGGACCCGTTTGCGATCCCAGGTCCACATCACCAGTTGATAAGGCCGTCCGATGTAGTGGAAGGGGGCCACCAGAAAATGCATCAGTCGGGTAAACGGGATCACTCCAATGATAATGAAGGCCCCGACGATGTGAGCCTTGATCACGGGAGGCATGGCGTTCACCGCTTCGATCTGTGGATTCAGTTTCATAATCGACCACAGGTAGGGGGATAGATCCGATGCGAACCAGGAAGCTCCCCATCGGTATCCTAGCGCGATCCAACATCCCAAGACAACCTGCGCCAAAATCAGAAGCTCGGTGGCAAGATCCATTCGACTGGTCACTGTTTGAATGCGCGGATTCGAGATCCGCCGAAGGAAGAGCCCGGTCAATCCGATCAAGAGGCTTAGGCCGAACGTGAAGGCCAGCACCTCGAGCACAATCAGACGCACCGGATTGCTGTTCCATGCCAAGGTCGCCGTCGGAAAAAGAAAGGTGACGAGATGCCCCATGAAGACTACCAGAATCCCCCAGTGAAATAGCATGGAGCCGAAGAAAAGTTTTTTCCCTTCCAGGAACTGGGAGGATAAAGAGGAGACTTTAAACCCGGTTGCCCTATACCGTTGAACGGACCCGACAACAAAAGTCACAATCGCGATATAGGGGAGGGCGATAAACAAGAAATTATTAAATAAGTTCATATTCGTTCCTCGCTAGGAGCCTGTGGTCAAGAGTCACAACTGCTATTGACCGGGTTTGAGTTGTTTTCAATGTCCATTTCCTTCTCAATCAATCCCAGAAAATCTACCGTTTGCGGCCGATCGCTCCAGTCCGACAACCGGGTCATCATCTCGGTCACCGGGAAATCCTTTTCTAGTACATGCAACACAGCCTTGAGCGGCAGGCAATAAATCGTCGAGTCGCATCCGGTGGCCGGATCAATGAGCGTCTTGAAATGTTTCTGGTAGTTCACGTTTTTCTTCTCGATCCGTCCCGGGTCAAACTCCCGGATCATCAGCATCAGCGCCGGCACCAGGATCTGCCGGACCAATTCGTCCAGCAGGCTCAAATCTTTCAGCTTCGGAATCAGTCGTAGCACGTTCGGCAAGTGATCGGCCAGTTCGCGCCCAAGGTCATTTTCTGCCTGTGCGTGCTCGCGACTCAAATGGGACAGCAACGCCCCGCGCTTGTAGTCGTCTCCGAACAGGACATAACCGATGTCCAACGTCGTCAGGGACTGCACGTCAAAGGTGCGGGTGTGGAGTTCTTGGAGGTCCAGCGTCCGCTCCGGAATCGCGTCCAGAAAATGCTCCACCTCGAGGGCAGCAGCGGGATAGTTTTCACGCAGCAGGCCCACCAGCGCCCGTTCCCGGGCGGCGAACTCCGGCCCTGGAAAATCAAACAACTCCGCCAGATGGCAATAATGTGCGGTGTTCATTTGGACTCACAATCCTCTCTGCATCGTGCCTTCTTTGAAGCCGAAGCCGGCGTTGCCTCTGCGGTCGCCGGTAAACTCCAGCATCTCGATCGCCTGCTCGCGATGGGCCGCCGGGATCACGAACCGGTCATCGAACTTGGGTAGCGACGTCAGATAGAAGACGTCGTTGGCCATCTCGGGCGTGTAGCCCACCTCCCTCAGCGCTTCGTTCGCCTTTTTCTCCGGAATATCCCCAACCGTTTTAAAGCGGCGATAAATCCGGACCGCCATCAATTTCTTTAATCTCTCTTTGACCTTCCCCTCGTCCCCGGCGCTTAAGAGATTCGCAAGATACTTCAGCGGGAAGCGGGCCTGGTCGATGGTTCCCCAAAGCTCTTCGGTGCTGGTGTCATAGAGCCAATTGTCGTCCCAGACCTTGGCGATCGGTCCGAGCTTGGCCGCCTGCTCACGCTGATTCGCCTCTTTTACGGAGGCCATCACCGGCAGGAGAGGCGGCACATAGAACAGCAT
>JACQOV010000106.1 GCA_016202395.1 Deltaproteobacteria bacterium | reverse complement strand
TAAGAGAAGAGCTAAAGCGCTTAACATGCTAAATTGGCTACATTGATTATATTGACATAAACTTGACTAACCTGGTTAACTATGGTACTATCTATTTGTTTTTATATGGCTAAATTTATCAACACCTATGAGGCGAAGGCTCAGCTTTCAAGGCTCATCAAAGAGGTTCAGCACTCGGGGGAGTTGATTGTCATCTGCCAAAATGGAAAACCGGTCGTCGATTTGGTGCCTCATAAAACTGGAAAAGACCCGCTCTCTCAAGACCCTCAATTGAAAGGGGCCTTTTTTAAGGGGGATCCTTGTGCTCCTGTGAGCGAAGAAGACTGGCCTGAGGAATATCGCTGATGCTGTTGTTGGATACTCATGCTTGGGTGTGGTTGGCCTCCGATCCGTCCCAATTGACTGAAAGAGTGAAGCAAAAAATTCAGGAAGAGGCAGATCAACTTTATGTCTCGTCGATTAGCGCTTTAGAAATTGCGCTCCTTGCAAAGCGAGAGCGGCTGATTTTGCCTCTATCCCCTAGCGATTTTGTGGAGAAGTCTCTTTCTCATCATGGTATTCAGGAGATTCCGGTGAATTATTCCATTGCTATTGCTTCTGCTTCTCTTCCAGACGTTCATAATGACCCTTTTGATCGAATGATCATTGCCACGGCTTTGCTTCATAAGATGACCCTTATTTCTAAGGATGCCCATATTGCCAAATATCCTAACGTAAAAGTCTTGTGGGGAGAGTTGTAAGAATCCTCTAGAAGTATCAGGGTCAAGTCGCGTGTTGACTCGTTCTCGAAGTTTGTAAAACTGTTCAGAGCGCGACTTGACCGTTCTCTTCTAGTTCAGGTAAAATCTCATCCATGAATCCGTTCTTCAGTCGCGTTATGCGAGCGGCTAAACTCGATGTGCAGCTCTACGAAGAGGTTGAGGCCGATCGAAGCGCCACACGACAGGCCCTGTTGGTTGTGATTCTCTCCAGTGTCGCAGCCGGAATTGGCAGAGTAGGGGCCGGCGGAATGGGAGGCTTTTTTGTAGGAGGGGCTCTATCGCTCATCGGTTGGGTTATTTGGGCCTATCTCACCTATCTCATCGGAACCAAACTATTGCCCCAACCTCAGACAGAGGCCGATGTTGGGCAGCTCCTTCGCACCACCGGTTTCTCAAGCGCTCCGGGGATACTGCGAGTTTTGGGAATTATCCCTGGCTTAGCAGGGATCCTCTTTTTCGTTACCTCTATCTGGATGTTGATCGCAATGGTGATTGCGGTTCGTCAAGCGCTCGATTACACCGGCACAGGACGCGCTGTGGCGGTGTGTCTTATCGGTTGGATTATCCAAACCCTTATTCTTGTGACCTTGTTTATCATTTAGTTTAGGGCGCCTCTATTGACTTCTTGAGGAAGTTGGATCATAGTGGGCGTCAGTTTTTCTTAAACCGTGCCTTGGTTTAACTACATCTTTAAACTGATCAAGGTCCTCAATCAGGACGCGACCCCCGCGCAGATTGCCGGTGGTGTCGCTTTAGGGGCTATGGTCGGTCTCATCCCCAAACTCAACCTGTTGGCTTTAGCAATCTGTGTGGTTATTCTGCTCGTCCGGGTGAACATCTCGATGGCGATGCTAGCGACCGTCATTTTTGCCATTGTGGGGGCGTTGACCGATCCTGTTGTGGAAAAACTCGGGTATTACTTGCTTACGGACATCCCTTCTCTCGCCGGTTTTTATACCTCTCTCTACAATATTCCGATAGTTCCATGGACGAATTTCAACAACTCGCTGGTCCTGGGGAATTTTGTGGTGGGGATCTTTGCGTTGGCGCCGATTTTTATAGTCACTCGCGTGGGGGTTATCCAGTATCGGAAGCATTTGCTGGAGAAAATCCGGAAGTGGAAGGTGATGCAGATGATCAAGGCCTCGAAGATTTATCAGCTCTACGATCAGTTCCGTGGCGGAGGGATCGACTGATGCGCTGGAAAGCCATCATTCCTATCGCTATTTTCATGGGATTGATCGCGGTAGGGATTGTTTTCTTTCTGGATCCTTTGCTCAAGCGGGCGATGGTGGGTGGGGGACAACTTATTTTTGGGGCCAAAGTGGAGATTGTGTCGGTGCGGACCCGCTTTAAAGAGGCCTCTTTACGCATTCGTGGTGTGCAGGTTGCGGACAAATCGGAGCCGATGAAAAATCTCTTCGAGTATGAAGAGGCCGTTTTTGACATGAGATTTTTGCCCCTCCTTGAGAAGAAAGTGGTGATTGAGGAGTCTTCTCTTAAAGGTCTTCAGTTTGGCACGCCGCGAGAAACTTCAGGAGCATTGCCGGAACGGGAAAAGAAGGCCTCCAGGGTTGGAAAAGCGGCCGATTTTATGTGGAGCAATGTGGAGGAGTTTTCGCTGGATCAATGGGGAGATCTTAAAAAAGATTTTGACCCTAAGAAACTGATTGATCCGGATAATCTTGCCGCGGTCAAAGCAGCCGAAAATGCTAAAAATAGGATCACCGAGCTCCCAAAGTCGGTGCAGGCTGAGCTAGACAAACTCAATCTGGAAGGGCGTCGCAAGGAGATCGAGCAGAAGCTGCAAACGTTGCAGCAGTCCGGTGGCAATGCCGTGGTGGATGCCGCGCAGAAAATTCAGGCCGTCAACAATCTTAGAAAAGACGTTAATCAAATGAAGTCCGATATCGAGGGGGCTAAAAGCAACGTCACGGCTCAGATTCAATCGGCGCAAAAACTGATTGAGGATGTTCAAAAGGCTCGGATGGAGGATTGGAAAGGGCTTTTGGCAAAACTCAAACTCCCCTCCTTCAATAACACAACGATCGCTCGGATGCTTTTCGGCCCCGCCATCATTGGCCGACTCGGAAAAGGGATGGGAATGGTGGAGAGCGCTCGGGCCTACATGCCTCCTAAAAAAGAGGAACCACCGCCTCCTCCGCGAGGAAAGGGGAGGGTGGTGGAATTTCCAAAACACAATGTCCTGCCGCGCTTTTTGTGGAAGAAAGGGGAGATTTCCGGCCAGTGGGGCCAGGAGAACCCTCTCCTCTTTCAAGGAACCCTCGAAGGGATTACGTCCAATCCTCCCCTCTATGGGAAGCCGGCCATTCTTCATCTGCAGGGGAGCCAAGCTCCGCGTGAGCTCGCGGCGCAGGCTACGATCGATCACACCCAAGAGGAGGGGAAAGAGACTTTTCAAGCAACCCTTTCCGGTTTTCCGCTTCAAGGGACGATGCTGGGAAAATCCGATTCTTTTGGATTGGGGATTAAGAATGGAGCGGGAAAAGTCTCCGGTCAGCTCGCCTTTGCCGGGGAAGGCTTGAATGGAGAGTTTCAGTTCGATGGGATGGATCTTTCTTTAGAGCCTCATGTGAAGGCAAGCTCCAGCTCGGACATCGTCAATCGCTTGCAGCAGAGCCTAGTGAACTCTCTAGCTAAAGTCGATCGCTTTAATGTGCGTATCGGCCTCGGTGGAACTTTCTCGGAGCCGACCTTCACAGTGGCCTCCAATCTCGATCAGGTCATTGCCAACGCTTTTCAAGATGCGGTTGGCGAGGAGATCGAGAATCAGAAAAAGCGGCTGGAAGCCGAGCTCAACAAACTCGTTCAGAGCCATGTCGATGAGCTTCAAACGATGGTGAATGAACAAAAAGATAAAGCGCTTTCCCAGATTACCTCTGGCAATCAAGTCGTGGACAATCTCTTAAAACAGATCGAGCAAGAGGCCGCCAAAAAAGCCTCCATCCCTGGCGCGGATAAAGCGCTGCAACCCCTCAAAGGCCTCTTCGGCCGCTAGCTTGACATATTAAATATAATAAAATATTATTTTCTTATGAAAGCGGCTCTAATCAAT
>JACQOV010000007.1 GCA_016202395.1 Deltaproteobacteria bacterium | reverse complement strand
TTTTTGGGGTACCCCTCTTGGCGAACATGGGGACAGGTTGCGAAGCTACCTGTCCCCATGTGGGTCGTATTTGCTAGAGCGACCCCTGTGCAGGTGCTAGGCGAGAAATGCTAGCGAGTTCAGAGACCTACCTCCCTTAGAGAGGCTAAACAACAGAAACCGTTGGTGGAGGTTGGAAAAGTTCACTAGGATGTTTTTTTGAGCGAACGCCGCAAGATTTTTGGGGTACCCCTCTTGGCGAACATGGGGACAGGTTGCGAAGCTACCTGTCCCCAGGTAGGTCGTATTTGCTAGAGCGACCCCTGTGGGGACAGTTAGCAAAGCCAAACTGTCCCCACGGGTCAAAAATCTTGCGAGTGAAGCGAGAAAAAACATTCCAGTGAATTTTTCCCACTGATCAGTCAAAATTTTGTGCGTGAGCGAAAAGGACATCCGTCTCCCTCCTACCGATGTAATATTTTTTTAAATTCGGCGCAGGGACGGGTGTTTAGAACATGCTCCTTTTCCAACCAACCGCGTCGCGCCGTATAAATCCCATAGATCATGTTCTCGAGCTGCGCCGTGCTATGAGAATCGGTTGAGATCACTAGCCACACCCCTTTGTCTCGCGCCATTTTACAATAAATATCGCTCAAGTCTAAACGATTGGGATAGGCGTTTAATTCCAGAGCCACATGATTCGACCTGGCGGCATCCATCAGTTTCTCCATATCGACGGCGTATGCGGAACGCTCCCCCAAAAGTCGCCCCGTGGGATGCCCCACAATATCGACGAAGCCGGTCTCGATCGCTTGGAGAATCCGCTTTGTCATTGCCTTCTCCTCCATCCCAAAATGGGAATGGATGGATCCCACCACCACATCCATTTTCTCGAGGACCGCATCTTCCAAATCGAGCAAGCCCTCTTTCAAGATGTCCACCTCCACCCCTTTTAGCACCTCAATCCCATCGATCTTTTCGTTGACTTTGTCAATCTCTTTCATGTGTTGAAGCATCTGTTTTTCATCAAGGCCATGAGCCACCGTTACTGCCTTGGAATGATCCGTGATCGCCACATATTTTCGGCCCGCCTTTTTCGCGGCTAACGCCATTTCCTCGATGGAATGAGATCCATCGCTCGCTTGGGTATGCATGTGGAGATCCCCTTGCATATCGGACAGCTCGATCAGCTTCGGCAATTCCCCCTTCTCAGCCAGCTCAATCTCTCCCCGATTCTCCCGCATCTCCGGCGGAATCCATGAGAGCCCTACCGCTTTGAAAACCTCTGCTTCTGTTTTGCCACCCACTCGCTTCCCTGTCTTTTCACGAAAAACGCCGTACTCGCTTATTTTGAGCCCCATCCGCTTCGCTCGATCCCGAATCGCTACGTTATGTTCCTTGGAACCGGTGAAATAATGGAGTGCGGAACCATGGCTCCCTTTTCCAATCACTCGAACGTCCACCTGCAAGCCGTTATTCAAAACGATGGAAGATTTGGTCTCCCCTTTGGCCAAAACGTTCTTCACCTCTCTGTATTGAACAAAATGGCCCATTATTTTAGAGGCATTTCCACCCGCAACCAAAATATCGATGTCCCCAATCGTCTCTTTCCGGCGCCGCACTGATCCGGAAGGGGTGACCTCAATCCCTTTAAAGCCATTTTTCAGATAATCGACGAGAGCCTCCACATGCGGGAGAACACGAAAGAGGGAAAATCTTTTAGAGTCTCGGCCTCGAAAATCGGCAATCGCTTGAAGAATTTTGCGCTCCGATTTTTTCCCCATCCCTGGAAGGTTTTGAAGTTTTCCCGCCTTGGCTGCTTCTTCGAGGTCTTCAATCGATTCCACCTTGAGTTTCTTGTAAAAAAGTCTTGCTTTTCTGGGCCCTATTCCTTGAATCCTCATGAGATCCAGAAGCGTGCGTGGAATTTGGGTCAGAAGTTTTTCATAAAAAGAAATCTTCCCAGTTGTGACCGCCTCCACAATTTTTGCCGCAAGATCCTCTCCAATGCCAGGGAGTTCCCTCAATTGCTTGGGATCTCTTTCAACAATCTTTGCTAATCTTTCAGAGAGATTTTCGAGGGTGAGAGCGCCGTTCCGATAGGCGCGAATGCGGAAAGGATTTTCCTCTCGAATCTCAAGAATATCGGCGATATCACTAAAAATCTTTGCAATATCGGCGTTTTCCATCCTGAGAGGGATTTTAGATAAAGCCTGCCATGTCTGTCAAACGGTATGGATATTATTCAGGGAAAAGAGTGAATCCCTCTGCAGAAGCGGCCGCACGGAGTTGTTCGTCCAGGCAAACAAAACCGACCCCTTTCGTTTCATCTTGGATCCAGCGCAAAGCGGCAGCCAGTTGTAGGGCATCGGCCGATCTGAGGGGATGCGTTGCGAGCAATCGAATGGCACGATCTCTCACAATATTAGAAGGGGACACAAAATCCACTTCATTCATCAAGCGGCTCGACCGTTTTCTTAACTTCTGGAACTCCAGATCGTTAAACGTCCGATCCCGCCAACGACGACACAACGCTGAAAAGCACTCCACGGAGGTTCCCCACCATGAAATGATAGAGGGATCTTCCTTCAAAATCGATCGGATCGGGCCGCTCTGCTTTTCCTCAACCAATAAAGGAATGAGGGCTGAGGAGTCCCAATACCTCAAATCCCTTCCTCCCTTTCCTCGAGCAGGGCTTCCAAGACAGAACCGGAGGGGTCGCGAACAGGGGATGGCTTGAGAAAATCCTCTGAAACTTTTCCGGTCCCAAGCTCCAAAACCCCCTCTCGAGCCAAACTCGTTCTTTGAACATTTAGAAAACCTCCTACGGAACGGAAGGGGATAATTTTGGCTATCGGCTTCCCTCGATCGGTCACAATGACCTCTTCCCCTTGCTTAACCTTGGCGAGGTACTCACTCAAAGAAGCTTTCAGTATTGAAACGGCAGCATTTTTCATATGACTAGAATAGTCAATTTAAAAAGTCCTGTCAAGGACTGCGATGTTCGATAAGGGATCTGGCTCTGTCGATTAAATGAACGAAAATTCATTTTTCAAGGAATCGGATCAAACCGCTCCCTACAATAAAGATTCAGTCTGCCCCGCTTCAAAGGCGCTTTATACAAAGAGGCTATAGATCAATTAAATAATAAAATCAACGCGTTGCGTCTAAAAATAAATTCAAAAAAACCCGTTTTTCATTTGACTGAACAAGAAAAACATTGAAAACTGTTGTTAGCGGATGGGCACAACTTGAAATCCAGGGGAAGCGGGAGAGGAGGGTTATGATGCTCGGGTCTGGACTGAACGAACGGTTCTTGCTCTTTTTTACCATTTGCGCAAACCTGATCGCCTCGGGGTGCTTCAATCTCGACAAGGACGGAGTAGAGACTCAAGGTCTGGCTCTTACCATTGCAGGAGAAGGCCCTAAAATCCATTGGGAGCCTTATCCCGAAGAACCGGGGACCCTTCCCGACGCCCCCTTCCCCAATAACGCGGGAGCGATTTATGATTCGACCTCTCCCACACAACGTCGTCTCAATATCTCCATCGAAAACGTAGAAACAAACTTTGAGAAAACGACGCGAGGGCACATCAATTACCTCGATGGTTTTGGAACAACGGGCCCTATCTGGCTCTCCTTCGACAAGCCGCTCGATCTCAAAACTGTTTACCGAAATAGCCAAAACAGCGTCGTTTTGATGCAGCTCAAAGACTGCGGACGTTACCCCGTGGGAACCGTCTTTCCCGTCGATATGGGAGAGGGAAATTATCCCACACAACTTCAGTCCGCCCTTCTTGGAGAGTGGCACGAAATTTTTGCAAACGACCCCAACAAAAGGGCCGAGGACACCCTTTTTAATTCTGAACCCGATGTGGACGGCGATGGAGAATGCGACTACGACGAGGATATCAACCAAGACGGCCGCTGCAATTTCACAGGAAATTATTTCGACCTTGATGGCGATGGAGATCTGGACTATGTCGATTTTTACGAAACGGAAACGAATACATTGATCATCCGACCTATTTTTCCTCTGGAGGAACAGTGTGAATACGGGGTTTTCTTGAATCGAAAGATTAAAGGGCTCGATGGCTATCCGATTCAATCCCCCTTTAAGTATATCAACCATACGACACAAACCGAGGCGCTCAAACCGGCTATTCCCTATCTCCAACAGCTCGGGATTCAGACCGAAGATATCGCCTTCGCCTGGAATTACACCACGGGAACTCAAACGGAGCTGGCACAAGCTTTGGCTCAAGCCCCTTTCGGGAAAGGGATCTTCGCGCATTTTGAGAAAGACTATCCTGCGGAAATCACTTACCTCAGCGACGCTAAGATCGAGAAAACCTTTGGAGGGAAGTCGCAGAACCCCTACATCATCAAAACAGAACCTTTCCAACCGATGGCCGCCGTTATTTTCACAATCTGGGCCGGAGGAGGAGAAACCGGAGGAACGGAGATGTCCCCTACCGCGGGACTCACCCTTACTAATCTTCTGACCGATTATGTCGACTACACGATCTGGGGAGCTTTCCGAACCCCACTGCTGACCTCACAACCGAACGATTTCCCCGATACCCCTGAAACAGAGCAGGTCCTCACCCTGGATTACCGAGATGGAACAGACTTGCGAACAGGGAAAATTCCAGTTTTTGGAGAAGAGAATGTCACTTTTCTTTGCTCCATCCCGAAGGAAAGACCCGAACTGGGGATCGAAGCCCCCTTCCCGGTGGTATTCGCGGGACACGGATTTGCCTCTTCTCGCTTAAAGGCCCTGATCCTATCAGGACCTTTTGCCAGACACGGATTCGCAGTCTGTGGAATGGACGCTCCAGAACATGGCCCCACCGATAAACTCCGCATTGAAAATCTCGTCCCTTTTCTTTGCAATCATGCAGGAATCTGTAACGACAGTGAAGCAAAAAAAGCCATCGAAGCCTTGGTAAAAAGCAACCTCATCGAGGCATGGAATCCCAATGAAGAAGAATGCATCGAGCATTTTGGAAAGCCATGCGAAGAAGCTTCAACCGCCGAGTTGCTTGCCGAGGTATTGAAAGAGAGCGCCGACAATATTTCCGAAGCAAGCGCAGACATTGCGGATGGGATATGCAAAATTGGAATCTACAATAATGAAGATCTTCCAGGTGTTTATTCCCCCGCAACCGCTTTCATGAAAACGATATTAAGCTCCTCCGATTTTTCGGAAAACTGTAGTCAAAATCTGACATCGAAAGTCGCTTTGCTCCTCACGACTATCTCCAAATTTTTATCCACCGTCGATGACTCGAAGATAGAAGCCTTTATTCAAAAGTTCCTCGATGCAACGGAAGAAACGGCCCTTCTCCTTACAAAACATTTTTTGATCCGACAGACCTCCCTTTACTGTTCGACTTCCAAAATGTCATCCGGCGACTTCTCGACAAGCGCCGATATCGTCGATCTCATAGAGGACCTCTGGAGTTGCCCTTTCTTCGATGAAATTATCGCGGGGGACGGCCGCGCCAAAGCAATCGGACTGCGAGGGCAAACGCTCTCCGCTGGGAAGATGTTCGATCCGACAAACCCTTTCCATACACGGGCCAACGCACATCAAGCTATCCTGGATCAATCGCAATTTATTCAGACCATTCTCCATTTCACCGGTGTCGACGCAAAAGGGAACCCCTCGGCTCTGAATGGAGATTTTAACGAGGACGGTAAAGTCGATCTGGGAGGCCCCTTTTTCCTGACCGGATCCTCACTCGGAGGGATCTTCTCCAACCTCAATGGGAGCTTGAATCCGCTCGTGTCGGGGACATTCCCCATCTCAGGAGGGGCCGAGCTTAGCGACATCGTCGTCCGAACGTTCCAAGATCCGTTTTGGCAAGTGGCCTTTGGTGGAATCTTTTGCGCCCCCTGCGTTGCAGGTCGACCTACTGAAGATGGAAACGGCTATCAACTCTTCCTTACCTTCGCCGACATGACAGAATACATCCATCCGGATCAGGTTATTCCCGAGATGAAAGCGCTCTCCGACCTCACAACTCTTCACGACTCGAGTGTCATCAGCCAACTCGCAGGAGGAACCGCCAGGCTTGAAAATCTAAAAAACGGCGACAAAAAGGCGGCCCGCATCGATCGAAACTCAAAATTTCGCTTAACCGTAGCGACCGACGAGGGGGATCCTCTGCGCCTCACTCTCCAAAACGCCCAAGGAGAGACCCTATTCCAACAGGATCTCTCTTCTCCAATTCGAGGTTACGGAGTCGATAGAAACACCCCAAGATTTCGGCGCCTGCTTCACGTTTCTCATCACATTCTCGATGATTTCAATGGCGCCAACTATGTGAGCCATTATTTTAATGGCGATATCCCTTACAACGATCCCACCGGCTTTGTCATTAAGAATCGACGATTCCCTGGCATCGACAACGATCGAGCGCTTTTCAACGTTTGTAGCGTAGGAGATTCTAACGTTCCGATCAGCTCCTGCATGTATGGGCGTTTCTACGGCGCCTGGGACTATGCCTTTAACGAAAAGTTGATCGAGAATGGCCTCCTGAAAGGAGCTGTTGGAAAAGCCTTTGTTAACGAAAGCGGAAAAATCTGCATGCGCGGGAATGCAGATTGTCGCCTCACCCATGACAACCAAGGAAACCTCTGTCCTCTCGATGAAGAGGGAAACTCCACTCCCTGTTACGATATTATCCCCTGGGCTCCCGACCCCATTGTATGGAACCCTAATAATGCCCAAAGTCCACCGGAAGGGTGCAGCCCCGCAGATCCCCAAGCTCCCAATCTTGCGAATTGGTGTGCCCCGATGTGGAGTTCCAGCCCGAACCTGGATGGGAGCCTCCTGACCATCCCTAACGATCCCAACGAGAACGGAGGGCCTCTTCCCCCTACCGAAGTTGGGGAGATGGCGGATGGAAAATCGATTGAAGCCTCTGCGGGATTTGCCTTTATCGATGGAACCACCAACCACCACGGACTGAATGCTCCCGACATTGGTTACAAGATTCCAATGCCCGATGGGAGTTCCATCCGCTCCGACACGGGCACCTTCCTTACCAACCAAGCCTCCTATTTCTTCAGGACAGGGAAAAAACTCTACGACCCCTGTTTGGAGAACGACACCTGCGACTCGATCTATGAGGACTATCTCCCACCCCTCAAAAAGTAAGCCCGAACCACTCGGCGCCCTACTACTTGGAACGGAAAATATATGACACTTTGGCTGAGCCGATTTTGAGGCGAGACAAGGAGCGAGGACGAAGGCGTAGCCGAAGTGCTACGTCGAGGACGAGCGACGCTGTCGCAGCCCAAAAGCGGCCAGCTAGGCCCATCTTTGGCTCGCTGCTGTGTTGCTCCTCCTTGACGTATCTCTGTCGATACGCCTGCGTCGTCGCGCCTTGCAGCGAGCTCAAATCTGGGCCTCCAAAGTGTCATATATTTTCCGTTCCAAGTAGTAGCTTGTGGGCTAATCCTTTCTCAAGAAATCGAATCTTTTCTATAAGATCTTCTTTCTTTGCGCGTTGGGCTAGCATTTTGAGAAGAGCGGGATCGTGTAGAAGATAAGAGATTCTCGAAAGTAGGTGGAGATGATCTCGGATCGTTGTGGATAGGAGAAGAAAAAAGGTATGGACCGGTTTTCTGTCAATGGCTTGAAAATCAAGAGGATGTTTTAAGAAACAGATGGAGATGGAAGAGGCCGTGATCGGTAGAACAATCGGATCCCTCACGTGAGGGATCGCTATCCCTTCGCCAACACCGGTAGAGGCCAGGGATTCTCGCAAGAGGAGGAGTTGCACCAGCTCTTGAGTTTCTAAAGAGGGAGGGAATGGGATCCTTTGCACCATGGCGCTAAAAACCTCTTCTTTTGTTTTTCCGGGAATTTCGTAGTGGATCGCTTCTTCAGAGATTGCAGCGGTAAGAGGGAGATCTACAGGGGTGTGTTTCTCATCTTTCAGGAGACCCAGTGGTGCGGTTAGGCCTCTGGCGCGGATCCACTCCAAAAGTATCGCTCGATTGACACGATATTGATCTTGAATCTTTGAGGCAGCGAGCCCCTTTTCTTTAATCCAGCAATAAATGGTCTTTTCGGATACCTGAAATAACTGCGTCAAATCCCGTACTGTCAGATCCATACCAAAATCTCCAAGTGTAAGTCATTAATAAATCATCTTTTTCTTGACTAATCAAGTGGAATGTTAACACATTGCGTTATCAATGGCTCTTAACGCTACTGAAAATGATCAGAGCGGGCCATAAATAGGGAAAAGGACATTGAAAACAACAGGTTATGCATTTCAGTCCATTTGACTTATCTCTTTGATTTTGCTACACTTTCCGTGTTAAGGGGAGCATCGCTTTTGAGCTCTCTCCTTAATAGACTGGGGAAACCCAGAGAAGGAGGTAAGTAACATGGAAAGAGCATTCGCACCTGCCAAAGACCTTGTGGGATCTGTCTACGAACTCTTACATGATGCAGCTCAAAAGGCGTGGAGTTTGGCTAGACCGGTCTTCTTCGTGGGGTTGTTAGTTGACTTCGTAACGGCACGGCTAGGCTGGATTGACACCGTCATGCGGTACTATCGGGATTTCATTTCAGCGACGAGTGGCGGTTCTACGCTGGTGGTGGTCTTGTTGGCGATACTCGCTTACACGTACCTCGGTCACAGACGGTAACAAGGGTCGTGTTCGTAAGAGAAGAGGTTGAGTGGAATCCGGCTCCGCAAAACGGGGCCGGATTTTTTTTGGCTTGATCTTTTGGCCCCGTTGTGGTTGGATCCTGTAGGCCTATGAAGACACCCCTCAAAAACTACCGTTGCCCTGACAAATTTGGGGAGTGGCTCGGTTATCGTGTGGTGAAGGTGAATCGTCAAAAGAGAGAGGCCGAGGTGACCATTACGCTTCGGGAAGATCATCTTTCCCCTGCTGGAAAAATCCATGGAGGGGTTGTTTCTGGATTTTTCGACTTTGCTTGTGGAGTGGCTGTTTTTTCCACCATGGGGGATGAGGATTTCTGCTCTACCGTAGAACTCAAGGTCAACTACTTCCGCCCCTTGGATGTTGGGAATCAGCTGAACTGCCAGGCTCGTGTCATGTATCGTGGAAATCGTTTAGCCGTTGTTCATGCGCAACTTTTCCGTAAAGGGGAGGCCGAGCCGGTTGCCATGGCCACGGCCACCTTCTACGTCGTCACCCGGTCTCGGTAGTCCTTTTGCTTTACATCGATGTCTGGTTTATAATAATCCCCTCCATGCTAAAAATCCGATGGGTTTTTGGAGCGTTTCTCCTCGTCCAAGCGTCTCAGGGCTTGGCCGACGATGCCAACTATCAAAATTATGTTGTTGGCGAGAGGGCCGCAGGAATGGGAGGGGCCTACACCGCCTTTTCCGAATCTGCCGAGGGGACTCTTTATAATCCGGGGGGGATTGTTTTTTCAAAAGAGAGTCAAATCTCCCTTTCCGCCAATATTGCTCGATGGACCCAAGGAACCATAGAAAATGGAATTACGATCGATTCCTTAAAAAAAGATCTGGACCTGAGCGCTTTACAAGTGATCCCTGCAAGCTCTGTGGCCCTGAGAGTCTCCAAAGAGAGCGCCATGGCCCTTTCGTTCTACACACCTGATTCGATCTCTTACGCAGGGGATGAAGAGCTCGTGGAAGGAGGGATCGATGCCTTGCTCAGCTATCGGGTGAACGATTCTTTGCTTTTAGCGGGGCCTTCCTATTCTCTGAAGATCAACGAAACATTGGGAGTGGGAGGCTCCTTATTTTATGCCTATCGCCGTTTCTTGCGAGAGACGTTTATCATAGGGAGCACCGCTACAGCATTTCAACAAGTCTTCTCGAAGAGCGAGTACAATTATGGTGGGCTTCTAGCCATCTTAGGAGCCAAATGGCGAATGAGCCCTGTTTTGGATTTGGGGTTTGCTGTTCGATCTGTTTCATGGAGGCTTCATGGGGCTGGCGAATCTTTGAGCTCTACGACAACGGAAGCTGAAGTGAGCGCCACGAATCCCAGTAAAACGGTTTTAGAGGATCTAGAGGTCGATCTCCCTCTTCCATGGAAGTTTACCCTAGGGATCGGTTATCATGACAACCAACGCTTCAGTGTGGGAGGGGATGTCAGTCTCTATCTTCCCAACGATTTTGCAGCAGTTCATGATCCACAGGGGAGGGCCTCCGATGCTTTCATCAAACAGGAATTAACCGTTAATGGGAATGTAGGAATGGAATATCGATTTCGCCCACTTTGGTCTTTTCGAGGAGGGCTTTTTACCAACTTCTCTTCAGCCCCTGACGTTGAAGTGGGGGGCAGCACCACTCAGATCGACTACTATGGAGGGGTTGCCTCCGTGGCTTATGAGAGAGCCCATTACACAACTCAGTTCGGGGTTCAAACGGCTTATGGGTCGGGAGATACTTTAGTTTCCAGTGAGATCAATGACTTGTCACTTCTTCATGTTACCGTTATGATTGCGACCTCATTTCGCTTTTAAGGAAAGAGGGATATGAAGATTATTGATAATTTGAAAGGGATTCGAAAAGAACGAAGAACGATTGCTTTGATCGCGCATGACGGCAAGAAGGCCGAAATGGTCGGCTTTGTTAAAGACCATCTTCCTTTTATGAAAAAATTTAATATTGTGGCGACGGGGACGACGGGGAAATACATCGAGCAGGCGGGACTAAAGGTGACTCGGATGGAGCGTGGACCTCATGGCGGGGATGCGCAGATTGCAGCGATGTTGGTTGAGAAGAAATTAAACGGAGTGATCTTTTTAAGAGATCCCTTGGGGGTTCATCCTCATGAGCCCGACATTTCTATGCTTCTGCGGCTTGCCGACGTTCACAACGTCCCTTTGGCCACGAATTTGGCCTCTGCAACGATTTTGATTAAAGGGTTAGCTTCCGGATAAATGCGAGCCGCTAGCTCAGTTGGTAGAGCATCGGCCTTTTAAGCCGAGGGTCGGGGGTTCGATCCCCCCGCGGCTCACTCTTTCTTACTTCGTCTCCTCAGGAATCCTCATCCCATAGAACGATCGGAAAACGAAGATCAAAGCAACCAGAAAGAGCCCTGTTCCAATCGCCATCTTGATGGGCCTTGAAGACAGGGTGACAGCAATCTCCACCGCAAGCAGGCCAAAAAGGGTGGTGAATTTGATGACAGGATTCAATGCGACAGAAGAGGTGTCTTTGAACGGATCCCCCACGGTGTCGCCCACAACGGTTGCCTCATGGAGAGGGGTGTTTTTCTGTTTGAGCTCCACCTCAACTACCTTTTTGGCGTTATCCCAGGCCCCTCCGGCATTGGCCATAAAGATCGCCTGGAAGAGGCCGAAGAAAGCGAGAGCCACCAGATAGCCGATGAAGAAATAGGGGTTAAAGAAAGGAAGAGCGAGCGCCAAGCAGAAGATCACCACAAAGATATTCACCATCCCTTTCTGCGCGTAAATGGTGCAGATCTCAACAACCTTTTTGCTGTCTTCGATCGAGGCTTTGTCCGATCCTCCATGGAGTTTAATGTTGTGCTTGATGTAGACCACCGCTCGATAGGCCCCGGTTACCACCGCTTGGGTGGAGGCCCCTGTAAACCAGTAGACCACCGCTCCTCCCATTAGCAGCCCGAACACAACGGGGGCTTGGACGAGGCTAAGTCGGACGACCACATCGCCAAAAAGCCGGTCCAAAAGGAGGATGATCCCAAAGACCATGGTTGTGGCTCCTACCACAGCGGTTCCAATGAGCATCGGTTTCGCGGTTGCTTTGAAGGTGTTGCCAGCTCCGTCCGCCTTCTCAAGGATGTGTTTCGCTTTCTCAAAGCTGGGAGAAAAACCAAAATCTTTTTTGATCTGACCCTTCACATCGTGGAGTTTTTCGATCAGAGAGAGCTCGTAGACCGATTGGGCGTTGTCGGTCACAGGGCCAAAGCTATCCACCGCAATCGTTACTGGCCCCATCCCCAGGAATCCGAAGGCGACAAGACCAAAAGCAAAAATCGGGGCTGCGAAGCTATACTGCGCAGGCATCATGGCTGCAACGGAGGGGTGTTGGGAAGCAAGAAAAGCGATCAACATCAGGGCGAGAATGAGCAGGCCTTCCCAGAAACTCGAGAAATTCCCAGCAACTAGACCTGAGAGGATGTTTAGGGAGGCTCCCCCTTGACGCGAGGAGGTCACCACCTCTTTCACATGCCGAGAGTGGGTGCTGGTAAAAACTTTGGTGAACTCTGGGATCAAAGCCCCTGCGGCGGTGCCACAGCTAATAATCGTTGCCAAAACCCACCAAAGGTCGCCGAAGTTGAAAAGGAGCAGGTGGCTTGCCCAGAAGGTGATCCCCACGGAGACGATCGAGGTGAGCCAAATGAGATTGGTAAGCGGGGCCTCCAAGTTGAATTCTTTCTCGCCGCTATAGAGGACTTGGTTGACCCGGTCGGTTAAGAAGTACGAAATGAGCGAGGTGAGGATCATCAAGATTCTCATGACGAAGATCCAGATAATCAGCTGTCCGCAGACCGCAGGATTGAGGACCAGCGCTAATGCAAGAAAAGCGATTAACGCAACGCCGGTCACTCCATAGGTCTCAAACCCATCGGCAGTGGGGCCTACAGAATCCCCCGCGTTATCTCCGGTGCAATCGGCGATCACCCCGGGGTTTTTGGGATCATCTTCCGGCAAATGAAAAATAATCTTCATTAGGTCGGAGCCGATATCGGCAATCTTGGTAAAGATTCCGCCGCAGATTCGAAGCACACTGGCTCCGAGGGATTCCCCCACGGCAAAACCCAGGAAGCAGGGGCCCGCCAATTCGCGGGGAAGAAAGGTTAAGATACAGATCATGAAAAAAAGCTCTACGCTGACTAACAACAATCCCACGCTCATGCCAGAACGGAGAGGGATTCCGATAACGTTAATCGGCTTTTCATAGAGAGAGGCAAAGGCGGTTCGAGAGTTCGCAACGGTGTTAATTCGGATCCCGAACCAGGCCACGCCGTAGGAGCCAAGAACCCCCAGGATAGAGCATGCTAGGATGATCCAAACATCATTCAATGAAATATGTTGGAGAACTTTGAAATAATAGAAGATGCAGGCCGCGACCAACGCCCACAGAACAGCAAGGAATTTTCCTTGTTGCGTGAGATAGGTTTTGCAGGTCTCCCAAATAGTTTGGGAAACGTTGGCCATGGCGGCATGAACAGGGAGCTTCTTAGTTTGAAAATATTGAATAATGCCGAAGATAACCCCGATCACGCAAACTCCTAAGCCGTAGTACAGAAGGTGTAATCCTTGGATCGTTTGTCCCCAGATCGTGAAAGCGATAGAGCTTAGATCGGGGAGTTGGATATCCGCTTCTCCAGCGTAGGCAGGGGCTGCGGCTAACAGCAGGAACAGTCGAACAAAAGTGGCCCTAATTTTTTCACTCATTGGCACCCTCCAAAAAATGAATTTCCAGGAACACACGATAACCGCTAACTCCGTTGCGGAGGTCAAAAAGCTTTTGATACCTCTTTACCCTCGTGGCAACGGAGTCTCCTCGTTTTTTTCTTTTAGGGAAATTTCGGATCGAGAGAATTAGCGGCTGTTGCGATCTCGTCTGCCTCGATTACCACCACCTCCGAAACCACCTCGGTCAAAACCGCCGGATCTCGGCTCTCTCTCTCGAGCTTCGTTGATGACGAGAGCTCGACCATTGAGCTCCTTCCCGCTGAGCGATTGAATCGCTTTTTGGGCATCTTCGTCACTTTCTAACTCGACAAAGCCAAAACCTCGCGAACGACCTGTGGCTCGGTCTGTAATGATTTGAACAGATGCGACTTGTCTCCCATCGGCTTCAAAGAGTGATCTTAAAGATTCCTCTTGCGTGTCGAACGGGAGATTCCCAATGTACAGTTTCTTACCCATACTACTATTTACTCCTTGTTATTGTTACTATTACACAGACGGCTCAATATAACTTTTCTGTTTTGTTCTTGTCAAGCGGGGCTTACGGAGTGGAGACCTCGACACTCAGCTCAGCCGTCGGGGTCAGTGGAGCCCACGCGGCCCCTTCACTGGAGGCCTCTCCCCCATCCGCAGGGAAGAAACCGGGGAAATCAGAGGTGTCTTGTGGTTCAAAATCCTCGTAGAAGAAGGTATCGGCCACTGAAAAGGTTGCCGTAATCGTAATGAGGTTTGTGAAGCTGCTGATATCTGGAATTTCTAAAGGGCTGTCGAATTCGAGGGTGGTGAGGTAGATATCCTGACCCACTCCTTGGTTTAGAACCTCCAGATCCCAGAGATTGGCATCCCCAAAAAAGCCTCGATCATGATCCGTTTCGGCATCGGTTCCACCCGCCCCATTTTGGGCCTTCCCTCGAGTGGTCGAAAGGCCTGCCGTCGTCCATGTGTCATCGATCCATCCAAGCTCTGTGCCGTCGTCATCCATAAAGGTGATGTCCCCTTGGTGGTGCCCCAGGTTCCCTTCCGCTTCAAAGTCGTCATCACTCATGTAAATTCGAACTTTCTGTTCCACGCCGGCCACGAGGAAAGTGAGCTCAAAATAGTAGATTTCCATCTCCACACCGCTATAGGTCCCCGCCGTAAGATCTTCGGGATCAAGGGTAATGATGGTTTCAGAGCTATCGTCGGTTGTAAATTCGATGACTTCCGATTGAGCCAGAGTCCCCGTGTCGGCGATGAAGTCAATTGAAGCGCCGCTCTCGTCTTCGGGAACTAGAGAAATCCGCTTCAGGGCAAGGGAGTAGTGACTGGGAGTGATATGGGCCACGAGGCCGTCGTCTTCATCACAATCGAGCCCATCTTCGAGAATGGGATCGTCTTGAGTAATGGGCGCTTCGAGGTCGGAGCATTGTCCCGTTGTGAGGGCACTGGCGATCTGTTGGATAGAAGGGGGAACGCTGGCGGAGCTGCTAAAATCTCCTGCAGAGTCGAACCGAAGCCCTTGGGTGGTTGTAGTGGGAGTTACATCGGGATTCGAAGAGTCGCTCCCACAGTTTGCCAAGAAAACGATGAAACCTAAAAAGAGGAGTTTTTTCATAGTGGAAGGCATTATAAATCTCAGCGCCTCAAAAAGCAACATCATTGTTTTATGCCAGGATAGAACTTGACTTTTTGTGGCGGATTCTATAATATTCCAAAATATATATTTATTCTATTTTATGGAATATTTAAGAAATAATAGAAATAAAGGAGCTTGCCTGATTGAAGGCCTCCAGGCCGAGGGTCAATGTACCTTCACTGTGGAAGAAGCCCAAAATCGTCTCAGACTCAAAAGAGAAAACGTTCTTGCCATTCTGGGTTACCTTCAACGTCAGAAGAGAGTCCTTTGTCTCACCCCAGGGCTTTATGCCCTTTGGCATCCTTCGGAGCGGAAGTGGGGGATTCATCCGTTCCCGATTCTCGATGCGTTAATGCGTTTTCGGCAGTCTCCTTATTATGTGGGTCTTCTTTCTGCAGCCGATCACTATGGAGCGACTCATCAGAAGCCTCAACGTCTCCAGGTCATTTTACCGAAGCAGTTGAAGTTTCGGAAGGGAGAAAGATTAGGGCTCGACTTTCATGTGCGTAAGGAGTTTCCAACCGGAGGCATTGTCGATGTCCACAGTTCGAGTGGCAAAGTCGCGTTTTCTTCTCCTGAGTGGACTGCCCTGGATCTGCTCTATTTTCAATCGGCCAGCGCAGGGTTCGATAATGTTTGTCTTGTCATTCGGGATCTGATCCCTTGTTTAACCGTGCCGAATCTAAAACAGATGGTTCGTATTTATCCGAACCCTTCTTCAATTCAAAGGCTAGGTTATCTGTTGAAGGCTTTGAAGGCGGATTCGAAACTGGTTCAACCTTTAAAAAAGTGGGTTGAGAAAAACAGACCGATTGCGGTAGCGTTGACCCCCACTTATCCCAAAAAGGGTCGTGTCGATTCTTTCTGGAGAGTGTTGCTAAACAGAAAGGTGAATCTCCGATATGATCGGTGAAGATGCCATTGTGGGTTGGAGAAATCGGGTTCCTTGGAGGGATGACACTCAAGTAGAGCAAGATCTCCTTCTGCATGCGATGATTCAAAAAATCTATGCGAATCCCTTTTTGGCAGAGAAATTGGCGTTCCGCGGGGGGACCTGTTTGAACAAGCTGTTTTGGAGTTCTCCAGCGAGATACAGCGAAGACCTCGATTTTGTTCAAACCACCGCAGAGAAAATCGGACCGACAGTCAAAGAACTCCGAAATGCCATGGCTTCCCTCTTTGGAGAAAACCCCAAATGGAAACCTCGAAGGGGAAGTTTCCGACTTTATTATTCATTTGTTCCTGAAGCCAGGCCCATTCACCCGCAACGAATTAAAATTGAAATTAATACTCGGGAACATGTTGCGATCGAGGGTTATCAAAAGAAGAAATTTACTTTGGATTCGGTTTGGTTGAAAGGGGAAGCGGAAGTTACAACTTTTTCTATCGAGGAGCTGTTGGCTACTAAATTAAGGGCTCTCTTTCAAAGATCTAAAGGGCGAGACCTATTCGATCTTTGGAAAAGTCAAGAGATTAAACCTGATTATAAAAAAGTCGTAAATTTCTTTGTGGAGTACTGTCAACATTTACGAAAGCCGATTCATCGTGAATCGTTTCTCGAGAATTTGGATCAGAAGCTCGCGGATCGTGGTTTTCTCGAAGACATCGGGCCACTGCTTGTGCCTGGCACCGATTACGATGTGATCAGAGCAGCTGATTTTGTTCGTGATGAAATGATGCCTTTACTCCCCTTATCAAAGGCGAGAATGAAGAAGCTCGGACGAAAAATTTGAAATGTTAGAGGTTTCCAGAACCCATTCGTCATTCCCATGAAAATGGGAATCCAGTTTTCTTCAATCTGCTCGTTTGTTTCCGATTTACAATCCAACTTTGTGTGTAGGATTGTTTACTTTAGTGTGGAGGTTTTTTACTATTCTGTAA
>JACQOV010000105.1 GCA_016202395.1 Deltaproteobacteria bacterium | reverse complement strand
GTGATTATTGTTGATGAGTTCACAGGGCGCCTGATGCCAGGGCGGCGTTGGAGTGATGGATTGCACCAAGCGGTGGAAGCCAAAGAGGGAGTTCAGATCGCCAATGAGAATCAAACGCTGGCCTCCGTCACGTTTCAGAACTATTTCCGGATGTATCAAAAGTTGGCGGGGATGACCGGGACGGCCGATACCGAGGCCCCGGAGTTCCACAACATCTACAAGCTCGAGGTGATTATCGTCCCGACCCATCGGCCGATGATTCGAATGGATCATCCCGATGTTGTGTATCGAACCGAGGAAGAGAAGTTTCGGGCCGCTATCCTCGGGATTGAGGAGCTTCACGCGAAAGGTCAACCTATTCTTGTGGGCACGATCTCCATTGAGAAATCCGAGAAGCTCAGTCATATGCTTCATCGCAAAGGGATTAAACACCACGTTTTAAACGCCAAACATCATGAAAAAGAGGCCGAGATTGTCGCACAGGCCGGGCGAAAAGGGGCGGTCACGATTTCGACCAATATGGCGGGTCGTGGAACCGACATCGTTTTGGGTGGAAATCCGGACATGCTTTTAAAGCATCAGATTAAGGAAGAGACTCCTCCTGAAGAGGTTGCGGCAAAGCTCGCCGCCCTTCGCGAACAATGTAAGCAAGAAAGAGAAGAGGTGGTCGCGGCGGGGGGGTTGCATATTTTGGGAACGGAGAGGCATGAGGCGCGTCGAATCGACAATCAGCTTCGGGGACGATCGGGGCGTCAAGGGGATCCCGGTTCTTCCCGTTTCTACCTCTCGCTGGAGGATGATCTGATGAGAATCTTTGGATCCGAGCGAATCTCCGGTTTAATGCAGAGGCTTGGGATGGAGGAAGATATTCCGATTGAGCACAAACTTGTTACGCGGGCCATTGAGAATGCGCAAAAAAAAGTGGAGGCTCGCAACTTTGAGATCCGAAAACATCTTCTCGAATACGACGATGTGATGAATCGGCAACGGGAGACCATCTACAAGCAGCGGCGGGAAATCCTCACCTCGGAAAGCGCTAAAGAGACGGTTGCTGAAAAAATAAATGCCGTGACAGAGGACCTCCTTGCTTTGTGTGTGAATGCCAAAACTCGCCCCGAAGATTGGGATCTCAAAGAGTTGCAGGAGCATTGTTTTAAAACTTTTAATCTTCACCTGGATTTCCCGCCGATAGAGTCGGCCAAGGATCCCGTCGATCCGTTGCGATCCTATATTCATGAAAAAGTTCTCGCTTTTTACGAGGAGAGGGAAAAACAGGTTGGAGTTGAGATCCTGCGTCGATTGGAGAGGATTATTCTGCTCCAGACCATCGATGCGCAGTGGAAGGATCATCTTTATGTGATGGATCATCTCAAGGAGGGGATTGGGTTGCGGGGCTATGGACAGCGCAATCCTTTGCAAGAGTACAAGAAAGAGGCGTTTGAGATCTTTATCGACATGACGGCTCGAGTCGATTCTGAGGCGTTGGAGAAGCTCTTTAAAGTGCAGGTGGCCAAACAATCTCAGGCTCAAACATTTGAGCCGATTCGCCGCGCTCCCTTGATGATGAATCGAGGAGCCCCAGCGGCGGCGCAACAGCCTAAGACGGTTCAAAGGGAGGCCAAAAAGGTGGGGCGGAACGAGCCTTGCCCCTGTGGAAGTGGTAAAAAGTACAAAAAGTGTCATGGTTCTGCAATAGGAGTGGCTTAGATGAAGAAATCGAAGGCAGTTCAAGGGTTTTTGTTTAGTGGCATTGCCTCTGGAATCAAGAAAAATGGGAAGAAGGACCTCGGTTTGATTTACTCGAAGGTCCCGGCCAAGATCGCCGCTGTTTTTACGCGGAACCGATTTGCGGCTGCTCCCGTTCTTTGGGGGCGTGAGGTAGCCCGCGCCGGTTTTTGTCGCGCGATCCTCGTGAATAGCGGGAATGCCAACGCTTGCACGGGGGAGCGAGGAGTTCGCGACGCCAAAGAGATGGCTGCGCTTGCGGCTCGCGCTTTGGGCCTCAAACCAAAGCAGGTTTTGGTTTCATCAACCGGTGTCATCGGAGAGCCGCTTCGAATAAGCGCAATTCGTGAAGGGGTTCCAAAGGGGGTTGAACATCTTTCCCCTTTTGGGGCCCACACTTTTGCTGACGCGATTATGACTACGGACATCGTTCGGAAAGTTGTTTATGAATCGATACCATTAGGGAAAACTCCGGTTCGTTTGCTGGGTGTTGCGAAAGGGGCTGGAATGATTATGCCAAACATGGCGACGATGTTGGCTTATCTTGTGACCGATGCCGCAATTTCTCTCCCATGGATGCGCGCCATTTTTAGAAAAGGGATTGATTTGAGCTTTAATGCCATCACCATTGACGGAGATACCAGCACTAACGACACCGCGGTGTTGCTTGCCAATGGCCAGGCTCACAATCGCATACTCACTTCAGGATCTCGCGATGCGAGGAAGTTTGAACAAGCGCTTTACAGTGTCATGAGAGAGTTGGCGCGAATGATTGTCAAAGATGCCGAAGGGGGAACCAAGATTGTTAAGGTTTGTGTTCAAGGGGCCCCTTCTATTTCAGCGGCTCGTGAGGTGGCTTATCGCATTTCAAACTCTTTGCTCGTAAAAACGGCGTTGTATGGGGAAGACCTTAATTGGGGTCGGATCGTTGCCGCTGCTGGGGCCACAGGAGTTCCCTTGGATCCTAACAAGGTCGATATTAAGATCTCCGGTGTTCCCGTTCTCAAGAATGGGAGGCCGCTGGGGTTTGCGAAAGAGAAAGTGGCGGCTCGTCGTCTCCGACGTCACGAAATTGATCTGGTGATGGACCTCAAGATGGGACGGTCCAACGCAGAGGTTCTCACGAGTGATCTCACAGAAGAGTACATCCGAATCAACTCCGCTTATCGCAGCTAGCCCAACGGGTTGATCCTTTATTCTACCCATTGCGTGTCGAATTTTTGACAGTCCTCTTTTTGTCAATTAATATTGACATCCTACTGTGAATGAAATTTACATAGTAGAATCATTTTATTTTACAAGATGTTAGGCCTCAAATTGGCGGTTGGACCTGTAAAAAAAATTAACACCCCTTTACGCTGTTTCAAAATCTCTCTATTTCCTTGACCCCCTCATTTTTGAAACAATATGTTGTAGGATCTTAATTTTAAAAACATTTTTCGAGTTTCTTTTTGTATGTTCTAGCTGAGTTTTTTTCTTTGAACGGTGTTTGTTTCTGGCACGAAAATTGCATGCAAAAATGGATGGGTGTAGAAGCCCGATCATGTCGTTATCATTAAAATCTAACAACCTTAAGGAGACTATTATGAAGAAGACGCATCGTGTTATGTGGGTTCTGCTGTCTGTGGTGAGCCTGGGTCTTTCCATGGGGGTCATGGGATGTTCGGGTGATTCCCGGGGAGACTATACGGGATTTATTTTTGATTATGACACGGGAGTGACCGCGTCGTTTGTCGATATCTATGTTCATGATTTGTCCGGTCAGCCCGTGGGGTATGCGGAGGTTTCAAATTTTTCGGTCAATGATTCTACCTATACCTGCACACCCCTAGAGAGAGACAATGAGGGTTGCGTAAAAAAATCCGACTTTAATCTTGCTGGGAGTATCGGAGGGACTCGGAAGGCCCCTCGAGCCAATGTAAGTTGGACTCAAGATTGCACTTCAAGCGATAATGGAGACGCCCAAGTTACATTCTCTATCTTTGGTGTGGAGATTCTCCAGAGTTCGAGCGGGCGTTACCTCTTAGTTACCAATGAAGCGGATAGCGATCTGGAAGTTGAAATTGACTGTGTGGAGGATCCCGATTGTGATACTTCTCAGGAACACATGGCCTTTTCTTCGACTCAGGTGACTATCGGTCAACAAGTGCAGTGTGCGGACTAGATCGGAAGTTGAGCGTTCTCAATCTCTCTTTCCCACTCGAGACCCTCTCCCCTTTCTAAGGGGAGAGGGTGGGGTGGGGGTTTAAGAGTTTCGAAGGGGTGGTTTTTGGGTCAAGAGATCAAGAGATTTATTTTAGCGGGTTTGGTCCCTTTGTTATTTGCCGTGAATTGCTCGGACGATCGTCGTGTGTCTACGGAGCCGGAACCGGAGGAAGCAACTCCTACCGCAGGATCGCCGGGAGAAGAACCGGAGCCCAGCCCTTCTTCGAATCCCCCTTTAATCGAAGCGATCGATCCCACGTGTTGGATAGTCAGTTCCACTACGAAAATCGACATTATTGGGGCCGATTTTCAGTCGGGAGCCACTGTTTTCATCGATGGGTTTCTGTCTCCGGAAGCACAGCTCATTACTTCAACCCATCTTCAGGCAGAAATTCCTCAAGAGGTTTTGGAAGAGCTTCCCGATGGACAGATTGTTGTGGATGTGGTGAATCCCGATCAGCAGTCCGATTCTGTTATCTTTAAAATTCAGGTGGTTTCTGATTCTCAAGCCTGTTCTGATATCGACGATGGGGATGACCCCGGCGATGACGGAGAGGACACGTGTGTGGAGGAGGTGGCTCAAGCTTTTCGCGAGGCAGGAAAGTGGGATCTAGCTCATCTTAGCGAGATCTTGGCGACGATCACTGAGGAATGCCTCAAAGGGGATTCCGTGACGATTTATGGTGTCGTTCCTAACTCTGGAGGGTTGGAGGGGGGACGACAGATTTGGATTGTAGGAAAGGGATTTGAGGGCGGAGCGCAAGTTTATATCGGAGGGGAAAGTGCGCAGAGCGTAGAGGTAGTGAGTCGCAACCTCATTCGGGCTGTGACTCCTTCCGCGGCGACTCCAGGGTCCGTAGACGTCGAGGTGATCAATCCCGATGGGGACTCTGCGATAAAGGCGGGAGTCTTTACCTACGTAGGGTCTCCTCTTTTAGGTGATTTCCTTTCCTTTGTCTTTTATTTCTCTACAGGGGTTAAGCCATGGGCATTTGAGATGTCTGTAAACACTGTAAAAGGAGAAGATCTCGGAGGTTTTGTCCAAACAACGATCGAGGGATTGAGCTGTTCTTCCTCCGAATTACTGGGTAAGGTGGACGATAAACAGACCCTTCTCCAACTCCAGTGGGACTTTACTTGTGATGACGGCGCCGCTTATCGTATTTCCACTTTTGGAGCAGAGATTTTTAACTATCAAGAGCCTTCCCATCGGATTGTGATCTTAGGGGAAGATACCAAGGTGGTTCGAACCACAGAGGATCGCGTTTCTCAAGATTCGGTCCTCTTTTCCTCGACTCAGATTCGCTAGCTTTAGAGTTCCCCTTTCTTGATTTCTAAATTCTTCTAGTGTAACTTGCAAGCTGGAATGGATTTCTTTGAGCAGCCGACCAGCCGACGATCTTTTTTGCGACTCCTTTTTTGGACTCCGATTGCGTTGGTTTTGACTCGCTTTTGGCCGTGGGGATGCGCTCCGTCGGACTCCCGTTCCGATGGATTGCAGGTTTTGAGCGCTTCCGAGGCGCGCACACTTCAAGCCATTGCCAATCTCTCAATCCCTCCCGGAGGCCCTCACCCCTTAGGGGCTAAAGATTTCGATATCCCACGCCTGTCTGAAAAGTGGCTTCAGATCTGGCCTCGAGAGATTGCCTTGTTCGTAAAGCTTCTCATCGGTGTGGTGGAATGGGCTCCGTTTTTGGTGATTGGGAAATGGTCTCGGATGACTCGTTTGAGCCCTGAGCTTCAAGATCTCTATCTCGATCGATTTTCCAATCATCGTTGGTATCACCTCCGGAATATGATTCGGTTGCCGAAAGCCCTTTGCTTTAACGCATTCTACGGTCTCCCCGAAGTAAAAAATGACATGGGATATCAGCTCCGCTGCGGCTGAAATTTATGATCATCGAATCTTTACACATTCAAGGGCCGATTCGAGACAAAGCCGATGTTTGTATTATCGGTTCCGGCTCGGCTGGATCGATCCTAGCCTATCGGCTTCAAAAAGCGGGGATGCGTGTGATCGTTCTCGAAGAAGGGGGCTATTACACGAACAAGGATTTTACCTCGAATCCTACCGAGATGATGGGGAAGCTCTACAAAAATAGGGGGCTCATGATGACCGTGGGGACTCCAGTCATCCCGATCTGCCAAGGGCGTTGTGTGGGAGGCTCTTCGGTCATCAACACCGGAACGTGCTTTCGGACGCCGATCTCGGTTCTTGAGGATTGGGAAAAAAATGAGGGGGTTGAGGGGCTGAGCGCTTCAGATCTCCTTCCGCATTTTCAGGACCTAGAGCAGGTGTTGGGAGTGGGGCCTGTCTTGGAGGCCCTTGTGGGGCGAAATAATCTCATTCTAAAGTCCGGATTGGAAAAATTAGGTTGGCGTGGAGCCTTGCTTCCCAAAAATGCTCCTACGTGCATCGGTTGTAGTCGGTGTAATATCGGATGTCCCATTAATGCGAAGAAGAGCATGCTCATCACCTATCTCCCAATGGCCTCCGATTTAGGGACTAAAATCTATGCCGATTGTCGTGTGGAACAGATACTCACCCAACGGAGGCGAGCCGTGGGGGTTCGTGGAGCCATTTTGGATCGAGCTACCGAAAAAAGGGAACAGGAGTTTGAGATTCTTGCAGACCGAGTGATTCTTTGCGCAGGGGCCTTTGGATCTCCGATGATCTTGCAGAAGAGTCATCTGGCGAACAGTAGCGGTCAAGTTGGAAAGAATCTTCACATCCATCCTGCGGGGGCTGCCTTTGCGCTCTTCCCTGAAGAGATCCTCGGTTGGCAAGGCAATCCTCAAGGTTTCGGCATTTATCAATTTGAGGAAGAGGGGATCTTAATCGAGTCCAGTTTTGGCCCTGTGGAACTCATGGCCTCGAGCCTCCCTTTTGGTGGAAAAGAACACAAAGAATGGATGGCGCAGTTTAAGCATTGGGCGGCCTATGGGGCCTTGATTAAGGATGAATCGAGCGGATCGGTTCGTTGGCTTCCCGGTTGGCGCCCGTGGGTGACCTATCACTTGACACCATCGGATGCGACTCGAATCGTTCGAGGGCTCCAGTACCTGGCTCAAGCTTACTTTGCCTCTGGGGCTCGAGATGTTTATGCGGCGATCCGGGGGTTTCCAATTCTCCATTCGATGGAGGAGGTGGAACTGGCTTGGAAGCGATATTCGGTGAATGGACAGGATTTAGAATTGGCGGCGTTTCATCCGATGGGGACCTGTCGGATGGGGGCAGATCGTAAGAGGGCGGTGGTGGACTCCCGTTGTCAAACTTACGATATTGAGAACCTCTACATTTGTGATAGCTCGGTTTTGCCTACAGCATTGGGGGTAAATCCACAATTGACGATTATGGCGGTGGCTTCGCGCACGGCGGAGCGAATGATCCACAACTGATTTAAAAGGTGGTACTAAGATGAAACAGCGAAAAAAGAAGATTCGAAAGATTGCAATCTTAACAGGGGGAGGGGATTGTCCCGGACTCAATGCGGCCATTCGAGCCGTGGTCAAGTCAGCCATCCATGAGCTGGGTCTGAATCACGTCATTGGGGTGCAGGACGGCTTTGCAGGGTTAATCGAACAGAGGGTTCGAAAGCTTCGATATGCCGATGTCTCCGGAATTATTACTTTGGGTGGAACCGTTTTAGGGGCCTCTAACCGCGCCAATCCTTTCAAAATTCCTAGAGAGCGGAAAGGGGAGATGACTTGGGAGGATCGCTCGGACGAGGTGGTTCGATATTGCGAGAAACTTAAAGTGGAGGCCCTCATTTGTCTTGGCGGCGATGGGACTCTAGGCATTGCGCAGAAGCTTTTCCAGAAAGGGATCCCGGTGATAGGGATCCCTAAAACTATCGACAACGACCTTTTAGAGACCGATGTGACCATTGGCTTTGACACCGCGGTGGCTAAAGCCTGTCAGGCGATCGATACCCTTCATTCTACCGCTCAGTCGCATCATCGAGTGATGATTGTTGAAACGATGGGGCGAAACGCGGGATGGATCGCTCTCTACAGCGGCATTGCCTCTGGTGGGGATATCCTTTTGATCCCGGAGATTCCCTACGATTTGGAGAAGATCTGCACGGTTGTTGAAGAACGAAGTCGTCGTGGGAGGCGTTTTAGCATTCTTGTGGTTGCCGAGGGGGCTCGACCTCGAGGTGGCAGACAGATGTATCAGGAAGAGATAGCAGGCTCCGGGACAGATCACCGTCTTCGTTTGGGTGGCATTGGAAAAAAGATCGCTGGGGATTTAAATCGTCACGGGATGGAGGCTCGATACGCGATCTTGGGGCATCTTTTGCGCGGAGGGTGGCCCTCGACCTCTGATCGGATGTTAGCCACCCATCTGGGGGTGGAGGCGGTGAGGGCGATTGCCGATCGTGATTTTGGGAAAATGATTGCGTGGAAGAACGGAGCAGTGGCTCGTGTTTCACTTCATCAAGTCATTCGGGGGCAGAGATTAGTTCCAAAGAATCATCCTTATCTCGAAATTGCACGGTCCTTGAATGTCTGTTTGGGTATATGATGAAGAAGAAATGGATCGCCTCTGTTGTTCAGCTTTGCTCGAAGCAAGATCCTGCAGAGAATCTTGAGAAAGCCATTCACTACATTCGAAAGGCTCATGCGGAAGGAGCCGAGTGGATTGGACTTCCTGAGAATTTTTATTATCTTCGTCCGGAGGGGGAGGAAATGGGAGTGCGTTGTTCTTTGAGGGGAGAGCCGATCACGACTCTTCGAAGAATCGCTAAAGAACTCAAAATCTATCTCTTGTGTGGCACGATTCCCGAAAAAGCGCGGGACGGGAAAGTGTTTAATACCAGTGTTCTCCTAAGTTCGAGCGGTGAGATTGTTTCGGTTTATCGCAAGATCCACCTTTTTGATGTT
>JACQOV010000102.1 GCA_016202395.1 Deltaproteobacteria bacterium | reverse complement strand
GATTTACAGTCTGCCCCCGTTGGCCGCTTGGGTACCTCTCCTCTCTTCTAGCGTATAGCTTTTTCCTGCCCATACGCTATCCGCTATCCGCTAAACGCCATACGGCTAATAGAGCCGATGGCCAGAATCGAACTGGCGACCTACTGATTACAAGTCAGTTGCTCTACCAACTGAGCTACATCGGCCTTTTCCAACCCCATTTAAAGATTGGATACCTTCGTCCTCACGTAAATTTGGGATTATACTCATAGCCAATTTAAAAATCAAGTGATTTTTAAAGACCCCTTCCTCGAACACCAAAAGAAAAAAATCCCCGCTGCAACGCTTAAATTGAGGGACACTCCACTTAGAGCCATGGGGATTGAAATCTCCTCGTCACACTTTTGAACAACCCGATCTGGGAGCCCCTCTCCTTCTGACCCAAAAACCAGAGCCATCGGTCTTTTTACCGGAACTTCCCCGAGAGGTTTTCCATCCAGAGTGGCTGCAAATAAAGAGAAATCTCTCTCCTTAGCCTTTTCCAACCCCTCCATAAAATTAGGAATCCTTGCCACCGGAACCTCTAAAGCCATCCCAGCCGAAGCCTTGATTACAGCAGGGGTTATCGAGGCAGAGTGTTCTTCCTCTAAAACAACCCCTTGGATTCCGAAAATTCGAGCCGATCGTAGCGCGGCCCCTAAATTCTGGGGATCCTGGACGTGATAAAAAAAAGCCACCACCCCGGGTTTAGGACCCACAGCAGAGTCCAGAATCGACTCCAAAGGGAGGTAAGAAACGGCCCCCTTTCGACCCACAACCCCTTGGTGACCCTTGCCTTCGACCAAACGATCTAGGGCTTCTCGAGGAGTTCGAACCATTGGGATCCGCCTCTCCTTGGCAAGAGCAGCTACTTCACGCAAGGCTCGCCCCCAATGCCCCTGAACCATATAAATCTTGTCTAACGAACTGGATTGTGAAGAAAGCGCCTCGAGTAGAGGATGAATTCCACAAATCCACTGGCCTTCTTCCCCAGAACTATTTTTTTCTCGAATCGAGCGCCGCATCCATGATCCTTTTAATAACCTCTTGGGGCCTCTTCGCCTCAATAACGGGTCGCCCGACGACAATATAATCCGCCCCCGCTTGGAATGCCTCTTGAGGGGTAGCCACCCTCTTCTGATCCTGACTCTCTGCGCGAGTCAACCGAATCCCAGGGGTTACGATCAAAAATCTTTTCCCAAAGGTTTTTCGAATGGCGCTTGCCTCCTGAGCGGAAGCAACCACACCGTCGAGCTTGGCCTCCCAAGCGGACTGGGCCAGCTTTTTTACTAAACGATCGACAGAGGGATCCATTCCTAATAAGGGAAGTTGATCTGCATTAAGGCTCGTCAAAAGGGTGACTCCCAAAACACGCGGTGGCCTCTTTTTAGCCCCTTCCTGAACCCCCTCCAGAGCGGCCTGCAACATCGCCGCTCCACCCAGCGCGTGAACCGTCAGCATCGAAACGCCCAAAGCGGCCGACGCTCGACAGGCCCGATAAACGGTCGTGGGAATATCGTGGAATTTTAGATCCAGAAAGATCTCAAAGCCGATATCCACGAGTCGAGCTGTAAAATCTTTTCCCCCCTGCATCCAAAGCTCAGGCCCTATCTTGACGATCTGAACCGAATGGCGCAAATCCGAGGCCACTCTTAACGCCAAATCGACATCCGGCAAATCTAGAGCCACAATAATTTTAGAAGCGCTCACCTTTCTATTCATACCGAATAGCCTCCGACGGCGTTAATTTTGAAGCCTGCCAAGAAGGATACAACGTCGCAACAAAGCTAATGAATAACGTGGTCATCACAATGGCAACCACATCGCCCGCGCTCACCTGCGAAGGAAATTGATCGATATAATAAACATCTTTAGGGAAAAGCTCCCAATGAAAAGTCTGTTCCAGAAAATCAGAGATCTGAGTGAGATTCAAAGCAACAAGCAACCCCAAGATCGCCCCTAAAACCGTGCCAATCCCTCCCATGATAATCCCTTCCACCATAAAGATCTTCATAATCCCCCAAGAGGTCGCCCCCATCGATTTGAGGATCGCGATCTCTTTTCGCTTTTTCATCACCACCATCACCAACAGGCTAATAATCCCAAACGCAGCCACCAACACGATCAATGCTAAAATAATAAACATCACTCGCTTCTCCAACCGAATGGCCGAGAAGAGATTCCGATTTAAACTCATCCAATCCCGAACAGAAAAACCGGGGCCCAGATGCTCCCGCAACGATCGGGCGATCCTCTGAGAAAGCTCAACATCGCGAATCTTGATGTCGATCCCGGTAACGGCATCTCCCAGATCAAAGAACTTTTGAGCCTCTGGGATCGAGACTAAAGCCAGACCGGTATCGTATTCATACATCCCAGAGTTGAACGTTCCGACCACACGAAACTGCTTCATTTTAGGAACCATCCCTAAAGGACCGATCTTCCCTGTCGGAGAGATCACCGTCACGAGATCCCCCTCGACCACCCCCAACGTCATGGACAACTCGCTCCCTAGAATAATCCCCGGAGATTTAAGAACCTCCTCCTCCCCTTCTTTGAACCAACCGGAAGGCTCTTTGAGCTCCTGCAAATCCCCCGAGGCCATCACTCGATTGATGATCGTTACATCCCCAATCGTATCCGGATCCACCGCGCGAAGAAATACGCCGGCAACACTTCCACCCGAGGTAACCATGACCTGATTAATAATGAAGGGGGTGGAGGCCACCACCTCTTTTTGTTGATTGAGATCTTCCATCAGCTTGCGATATTCTGAAATCGGCCCGTCGTAATGAGTCACTATCACAGCGGCGCTAACCCCTAAAATCTTCTCTTTAAGGTCTCGCTCAAACCCGGTCATCACCGAGAGGACTACAATCAACGCCATGACCCCCAACGCAATTCCCAAGATAGACATCAACGACATCACTGACAAAAGCGCCTCTCGCCGAGGAGCCTTCAAGTACCTCAATCCAATCCATGTCGAATACGAAAGCATCCAATCTCCTAATCTAATTTAATCTTTTGAACGCAACAACGGAAACAGAATTACATCGCGAATCGACGCGCTATCGGTAAACAACATCGCCAATCGGTCCACCCCAATCCCTTCCCCGGCCGTCGGAGGCATCCCATATTCCAAAGCGGTCACAAAATCCTCATCGTAACCACGGACCTCCCCTTCTTCCCAATCCCCTCTCTGCACTTGATCCAAAAACCGCTCTTTTTGATCGATGGGGTCGTTGAGCTCGGAGAAGGCATTGGCCATCTCCATTCGAGCCACATAGAGCTCAAATCGTTCCACCCACTCTGGACTGCTCTCTTTCCTCTTCGACAAGGGGGAGGCCTCTATCGGAAAATCATAGATGAATGTCGGTTGGATCAGCTTCTCCTCAACGGTTTTCTCAAAGATCTTAACCAACACCTTCCCCAAGCTCTCTTTCCCTCGCAACTCCACCCCCAAAGATCGAGCCGCAGCAACCGCCTTTTTTGGATCTTTCAGAACCTCAGGAGAAACTCCCCCCATTTTTTCGAGCGCCTCCACAAAACGAACGCGTTGAAAAGGGGGCTTCAAAGAGATCTTCTCCCCTTGATAAGAGATTTCCAAAGTTCCCAAAAGTTCTTGAGCAAGCGTAGAAAATAGCTCCTCCGTCAACTGCATCAAGTCTTCATAAGTGGCATAGGCCTGGTAGAACTCTAGCATCGTAAACTCCGGGTTGTGCTGCGTCGAGATTCCTTCGTTCCGAAAATTTCGGTTGATCTCGTAGACCCGCTCGAGCCCCCCCACCACCAACCGCTTCAAATAAAGCTCCGGAGCAATGCGCAAATAGAGATCCATCCCCAAGGCTTGGTGATGTGTTTGAAAAGGCTGAGCGGTGGCTCCTCCTGGGAAAGTTTGCATCATCGGCGTTTCGACCTCTTGGAACTCTCGTTCATCCAGAAAGGACCGGATCCGCTGGATGAGTTGACTGCGAAGCCGAAAGGCCTTCCGAACCTCTGGACTAACGATGAGATCAACATAGCGTTGGCGGTAACGGGTCTCGACATCGGCAAGGCCATGCCACTTTTCCGGTAGGGGTCGGAGGGATTTGACTAAAAGAACTAAACGAGCCGCTTCCAGTGTGAGTTCTCCCGTTCGAGTTCGGAAAAGGCGCCCTTCTCCTCCCAAAATATCGCCGACATCGAGGCAATCCAGAAGTTTCCCGTTCTCTTGCGAAAGGCGATCTCGACGGATATACCATTGGAGTTTCTCAGTGCCATCCTGCATCGTGAAAAAACAGGTCTTCCCAAAATCTCGCCGAATAAGAACTCTGCCCGCCAGAGTAAATCGGTCGTCCTGTTTCTCAAGTTCCTCACGGGTGTGATTCCCGTGCTGAGCCACAACCTGAGCGAAGGTATGAGAAGGCCTAAAGCCATTGGAGTAGACTTTTTCTCCCAATGCCTTTGCGCTCTCTAACTTCTTCAACCTTTGTTCAAAATAATTATCTTCCGACATAAATTTTACGTGGGTGGAGGTAGGTCTCTGAACTCGCTAGCATTTCTTTCCGAACACGCGTTCGAAAATCGTGTCCACATACCGCAAATGGTGCTCTAAAGAAAAACACCCCTCCAGTTCTTTTGCCGTTACTCTCTTGGTCAGCTTTTGATCTTTTAGCAAACCGTTTTTAAAATCGATCCCATCGTTGACGGTGGCCATTGCCTGCCTCTGAACAATCTCATAGGCCTCATTTCGATCCATCCCCTTCGAAGTGAGCAGGGTCAGAACTGATTCTGAAAAGACAAGCCCTCCCCAACGCTCCAGATTTTTCTTCATCTGCTCTGGATAAACCTTCCAGTTTTGGAGAAGATCGCCCAGTCGAGTCAACATAAAGTCGAGGAGGATCGTGGCATCCGGGCCAATCACCCGCTCCACCGAGGAATGGCTGATATCCCGCTCATGCCAAAGAGGAACGCTTTCTAAAGCGGCTTGGGCGTAGCCACGAAGAAGACGAGCCAGTCCACAAAGATTCTCCGCCAACACCGGGTTTCGTTTATGAGGCATGGCAGAAGAGCCTCTCTGCCCTTTCCCAAAAGATTCCTCCGCCTCAAAAACCTCCGTTCGCTGAAGATGACGAACCTCCAACGCAATCTTCTCAATGGTGGACCCTACCAACGCCAACGTTTGGAAAAATTCGGCATGTCGATCTCTCGAGATCACCTGAGAGCTGATCGGAGAGGGTTTCAATCCCAGTCTCTGGCAAACAGCGTTTTCAATCCGGGGATCGATATTGCCATAAATTCCCACGGGGCCTGAGAGCTTCCCTACTGCGATTCCATCCTTGGCACGCATGAGACGTTCTCGTTGACGCCGCACTTCGTCATACCAAAGAGTCAGTTTCAGACCAAACGTGATAGGCTCGGCATGGATTCCGTGAGTTCGACCGATGGCGGGTGTGTGACGAAACTCCAGCGCCCTTTCTTTGAGAACCTCTAAAAGGCGATCGAGATCTGCAAGTAAAAGATCGGAGGCTCGACAAAGCTGAACCGCAAAAGCGGTGTCCACCACATCGGAAGAGGTGAGGCCTCGGTGAAGATAACAGCTCTCCTCTCCAACATTCTCTCCCACACTCGTGATGAAGGCAATCACATCGTGGCGAACCGTTTTCTCAATCTCATGAATACGCGCGACATCGAACCGCGCCTTCTGCCGAAGTCTCTGGGCCGATTCTTTTGAAATCTTTCCAACCTCCGCCCATGCTTCCGCTGTCAGTAATTCGATTTCTAACCACAAACCGAACTTAGCTTGCTCCGTCCATAATTTTGCCATCTCAGGGAGGGTGTATCGATCGATCATTGGCTTATCTTTCTTTTTAAGATGTTTTGAATGACATCTCGCAAGGTTAAGGGATCAAAAGGCTTTGTGACATAAGCCTCCACCCCCGCTTCGAGACCTCTTCGAACATCCTCTTTGAATGTTCTGGCTGAGATCATGACAATAGGAATTGCCTTCGTTCGGGGATCGCTCTTAAGCTGAGCGCACACTTCCACGCCGTTCAACCCTGGCATGCTGAGATCTAGAAAGATGAGATCCGGCTTCTCGCGCCGGGCCATCCCGACTCCCTCTAGACTATCGGTAGCGGTAGACACCTGGAAACCCTCCGACTCTAACGTGAGTTGGATGATCTCGACAACGGAGGGATCATCATCGATAACGAGGATTTTTTGCGCCACTTTTTCCTTAAATTTTTATATCATAACTCTAGCAAATGCAATCGTCATCCCCGCGAAAGCGGGGAACCAGTGATCGAGGGCATCCCAAGGAGGACTGGATTCCCGTTTTCACGGGAATGACGGATGGAGCGGCAGAATGACGTGACCCTGCTATTAGCCTTCTTCCATAGCGGCCTTCCGACTCAACCTAATCTTCCCATCCCTCCCTATCTCCAAAACCTTCACCTTCACCTCTTCCCCCTCTTGAAGAATGTCGGTGACCCTCTCAACCCTGCGATCCTCCAGCTGAGAGATATGCACAAGTCCATCGGTGCCAGGGAAGATCTCCACAAAGGCGCCAAAGTCCACAATCTTTCTAACTTTACCCACATAGATTTTCCCTATTTCCGCCTCTCGAGTCAGTTCATGGATCATCTGGAGCGCTTTCTCGGCAGCCTTTGGATCGGCGGAGGCCAAGTGCACGGTGCCATCATCTCGAACATCGATTTCGACACCGGTCTTCTCCACAATCCCCTTGATGTTTCTTCCCCCCGGACCGATGAGATCTTTAATGCGATTGGTGTTGATTCGAAGGGTCATAATTCGTGGGGCATACACCGAAAGCTCCGGTCTGGGACGTTCAATGGCCTCTTTCATTTGCCCAAGGATTGAGAGACGAGCGGTTCGAGCCTGTTCCAAGGCCTGGCCCATAATCCCTCGCGTGAGCCCCTTAATCTTGATGTCCATCTGAAGCCCAGTGATCCCCTCACAAGTTCCAGCAACCTTGAAGTCCATATCTCCTAGGTGATCCTCATCGCCCAAGATATCGGTGAGGATTGCGATTTTCTCTCCCTCTTTAATGAGCCCCATCGCCACACCGGCAACCGGCTGCTGGATAGGAACCCCCGCATCCATGAGAGAAAGGGAAGCTCCACAAATGGTAGCCATGGAAGAAGATCCGTTCGATTCCAGAATGTCCGACACAATGCGGATCGTGTAGGGGAATGCCTCTGCCGATGGAACCACAGCCGCCACCGATCGTTCCGCTAAAGCCCCGTGTCCAATCTCTCGACGTCCTGGGGAGCGAAGAAATTTGACCTCCCCAACCGAGAAAGGGGGGAAATTATAGTGGAGCATAAAGTGCTTATAGCTCTCCCCTTCCAAAGCATCGATGATCTGTTTGTCCGCTGTCGTCCCCAACGTCGCAATGACTAAGGCCTGCGTTTCACCACGGGTAAAGAGGGCCGAGCCATGGGTGCGGGGCAAGATCCCAACCTGACAATCAATAGGACGGATATCTTGAAGCCCCCTTCCATCGACTCGTCTCCCCTGGACAACAATCTGTTCCCGCATGAGATCGGCTTGGAGATCATGAGTGATGGATTCCAATTCTTTCGCAACACTGGCTTCCCCTTCAGCGGCTAGTTGAGCCACCACTTCCGCTCTCACCTGTTTAACTTGCTCTGCTCTCTCTTGTTTTTGAGCGATGGAGAGGGCCTTGCGCATCTTATCGACAGCCGCCGCCTTCACGGACTCGACTTTTTCCGGAGACGGAATTTTCGGAATAAACTCTCTCTTCCCCTTCCCCAACTTTTCCCGAAGCTCCAACTGGGCCTCGAGGATCGGTTTGGCGCTCTCCACTGCAAGATCCAAAGCATCGAGAACCACGGCTTCTGAAACCCCTTTGGCTCCTCCCTCCACCATGACGATTCCGGTTTGGCCACAAGCCACCACCAGATCGAGCTGCGATTTCTCTAATTGGGAGATCAAAGGGTTGACAACCAACTGGCCCTCGAGCTTTCCGATGCAGATTCCAGCAATCGGTCCGTCAAAGGGAATATCGGAGAGGGTTAGCGCAGCCGACGCAGCGACCATCGCCACCGTATCGGAGTCGTTTTCCTGATCCGCGGAAAGAACAATAGCGATGACCTGCGTTTCGTAATAATATCCTTTCGGTAAAAGGGGGCGAATGGCCCGATCGATCAACCGAGAGGTTAAAATCTCTTTCTCACTAGGTCGTCCTTCTCGTTTAAAAAATCCTCCAGGGATTTTTCCTGCCGCATAGGTTTTCTCCAGGTAATCGACAGTCAAAGGAAGGAAATCAATCCCCTCTCTGATATCTTTCGCCGAAACGACCGTCGCTAGGACCACCGTATCTCCATAGCGGGCCAGAACAGCGCCATCGGCTTGTTTCGCTAAAAAGCCGCTTTCCAATCGGAAAAGACGTCCCCCTAAATTTCTTTCGACAACCACTGCACCCATGTTTGTTCTCCTTAAAAAGGAAGGAAGAGGGAAAGGACTTCTCGAATTCCAACAGAAGATTCAGGGCAGGGATTCAAGGATCATCAAGCATTTCGCTTAAGGTCGCTAAAGCCGCTTAAGACCCCTTAGGCCGCTTCGACGGAACGTTTGAAAAACCTTGAGTCTCCCTGCACCTTGACCTATCTCTCTTCCTCCAGTTTATTTGTAGGGTAAGAGGAACTATTTCCTCAAATCCAATCGATGAATTAACGTCTGATATCGTTTCGAATCCGTGAGTCTCAGATAGTCCAAAAGTCTGCGACGCTGTCCAACCATTTGCAACAACCCTCGTCGGGAATGATGATCTTTGGCATGGGCTCGAAAATGGTCTGTGAGATGATTAATCCTTTGCGTGAGCAACGCCACTTGGACCTCTGGAGATCCTGTATCACTAGGATGGATCCGATATTCTCCGATGACATTTTGTTTGTACTCGCTTGCTAACGGCATCCTCTCCTCCTTCCCAAAAAAATCATAGTAGAGGAAGTCTACTCGATCGTAAATCATTTGACAATGGTTTGTACTGGACGGGTACATCGGTAACACTTTATGATGTTGGTAATGGAAGGCGATGGGGGTTTGATATCACAGGGCCTGTTGGGGTCGATGGAAGTTATATTCAATCTACCATTCTGTCAAATCTCGATTAAACACCTCACAATCGTAGTGGAGATGTCCCATTTCTAAAAACTCCTCCCTCAAGGTCCGATTAAATCGCTCATTAAAAGGATCATCTTGAGGCGTATGAGGGCGAGAGTAATAATG
>JACQOV010000104.1 GCA_016202395.1 Deltaproteobacteria bacterium | reverse complement strand
TATTATGAAATTGAAAAAATGAGCGATGATGTTTGGTCTCTTGTGAAATTTTTAACGAACTCTGCGCGCCGAACCTGGAAAAAGCCTGATGCCGGACTTTGGGAGTTTCGAAACCGGACCGCCCACTTTACTTTTTCGAAGGTTCTCTCCTGGGTGGCTTTGGATCGTGGAATAAAAATAGCAAACAAACTAGATAAAAAAATGGCTGCCGATTTCTGGCGCCCTATCGCTGAAGAAATTCGAAATGAAATCTTTGAAAAAGGATGGAGCACAGAACTTCAATCTTTTACGCAAATTTTTGGATCCAAAGATGTGGACACAAGCTCGCTAGAATTTTGGCGATACGGTTTCTTGAGTAAAAGCGACCCTCATTGGATCTCTACCGTTTTGCGATGCGAAGAAGCTCTGCTCCACAATGGCTTGGCATTTCGATACACAGCCCCTGATGATTTTGGGTCGCCCCACAATGCTTTTGTATTGGCAAGTCTGTGGCTAGCCCAGGCCTTCTACAGCATTGACAAAAAGGAAAAAGCTTTTGAACTTCTAGAAAGAGTGCTCTCTCACACCAATCACCTAGGACTTCTCTCAGAACATATTGATATAAAAACCGGGGAACTGTTAGGTAACTTCCCTCAAGCCTATTCGCATATGGCAATCATCAACACAGCCAATCTTTTGAGCAGAGGATGACGAATGAGATTACTTATCGTTTCCAATCGATTGCCGGTCACTCTTTCAAGAAAAGGGGAAGAGTTCGTTTTTGAGAAAAGTGTTGGAGGACTTGCCACAGGGCTATCCTCCGCTTTGGATCCTCAGCACAATCCCAATATCTCTAACCTCGAGACTCTTTGGATCGGCTGGCCTGGCATGGATGTGGAGGATCCACTAAAACCGGCTCTAACGGATCAAATGCAATCGCAATTCAACGCTTATCCTGTTTTTCTTCCCGAAGAGACGATGGAAAATTTTTATCACGGATTTTGCAATAGCGCGATCTGGCCCCTTTTTCATTATTTCCCAAGTTATGCTGCTTTTAAAGAGAAGCATTGGGAAGATTATCAACGTGTCAACCAAAAATTCTGCGAGATTCTTGCGCAGAAAATTAAACCCGGAGATATGGTTTGGATTCATGACTATCATTTGATGCTACTTCCAAAACTTTTGCGTGAAAAATTTCCGGACACTCCGATTGGATTTTTTCTTCACATCCCCTTCCCTTCCTTCGAAATCTTCCGTCTTCTTCCAAAAGCCTGGCGAAGCGCGATCCTCGAAGGGCTTCTTGGGGCTGATCTTATTGGCTTTCATGCCCATGACTACGTTCAATATTTTCTTCGTTGTGTTCTCCGAATTCTTGGGCTGGAGCACAACATGGGAAAACTGGTCGTTGAAGATCACCTGGTCCATGTGGACATATTCCCCATGGGAATTCATTTCTCCCGATTTAACGAAGCTCTAAAAGATCCAGAAGTCCAACGAGAAACAGAAACCTTAAAACAGACCTTGCAGGATAAGAAAATTATTCTTTCTCTAGATCGTCTCGATTACACCAAAGGAATTCTTAACCGACTCCAAGGTTTCGAAAACTTCCTTGAAAAGAACCCCCAATGGCACAATCAGGTCACTTTAATTCTCGTCCTGGTCCCTTCCAGAATCGGCGTTGAACATTACCAACTCATGAAAAAACAGATCGATGAATACATTAGTTTAATTAATGGAAAATTTGGGAATATTCAGTGGACCCCTATCCTCTATCAGTATCGCTCTCTTCCCTTCCCCGCATTGGCGGCGCTCTATCACCAAAGCCACATCGCCTTGATTACACCACTGCGAGATGGCATGAACTTAGTGGCAAAAGAGTACTTGGCAAGCCGCGCCGACAAATCAGGGGTTTTGATCTTAAGTGAAATGGCAGGGGCCGCGCACGAACTAGGGGAAGCGCTCCTCATTAATCCCACGACAAGCAAGGAGATCGCCGAGGCCATTCAAATGGCCATTGAGATGCCGATTTCGGAGCAGATTCGAAGGAATGAAATCCTCCAAAGAAGGTTGCAGCAATACGATATTGTTCGATGGGCTAGCGAATTTATTGAAAAATTAAAAGGGATGGAGGAGAAACAGAGAGGGATCCGTGCAAAAATGTTAACGGCAAAAGATGAAAAATCTTTAACGGCAAAATTTGTCAAAGCGGATCGCAAATTGCTTTTTCTGGACTATGACGGAACACTCATCCCATTAAGGGATGACCCCGAAAGAGCCGAACCGACTTCAGAGCTCCTCCATGCGCTTGAGGAGCTTTCAAAAGATCCCAAAACAGAGATAGTTCTCATTAGTGGACGAAACCGAAAGTTCCTTGAAAAATGGTTTCAATCGCTCCCTATTCATTGGGTTGCCGAACATGGCATCTGGATCAAGGAGAAAGGGGGAGATTGGATGCTAACCCAGTCCGCTCGAAATGATTGGAAAAGCAAGATCCTTCCCATCCTACAGGTTTTTTCAGACCGTCTCCCAGGCGCATTTATTGAAGAAAAAGAGTATGCCATCGCTTGGCATTTTCGGAAGGCAGATCCCGAACTTGCCTCCCTTCGTTGTAAAGAACTTCTGGACGATCTCATCCTATTTACGGCAAACATCGATATCCAAGTTCTGCAAGGGAACAAAGTCGTTGAGATTCGCAATGCGGGCATCTCTAAAGGGACCGCGGCCATGCGATTCTTATCCAAAGATGCCTATGACTTTATCTTAGCCATCGGAGATGACAATACGGATGAAGACCTTTTCCAGATACTTCCCAAGTCTGCTGACTCGATTCGAATTGGCTTGACGAGTACGCACGCTCAGTTTAATCTTCCTAGTCACAAGCAGGTTCTTTCTCTGCTTCAACGTTTAACGGAAAGGAGTCAGCCAAGATGAAAAACAAAGGTTTATGGATTGTGTTGGGGATTGTGGCCCTGTTTCTAATGGTGATCGGGACCTCTTACAACCGGCTCGTTACCTTAAACGAGGGGATCGACGCCGGATGGGCTCAGGTGGAGAACGTTTTGCAACGCCGATATGACCTCATCCCGAATTTGGTCAACACCGTCAAGGGGTTTGCAAAACAAGAAATGACCATTTTTACGGAGGTCACCCGACTCCGAAGTCAGTGGGGGGAGGCCAAAACCACAGAACAGAAAGTGGGAGCTGCAACCGCTTTGGAAGGGGCCTTGAGTCGGTTGCTCTTAGTCGTGGAAAATTATCCTCAACTCAAATCGGATCAGAACTTTTTAAAACTTCAGGATGAACTCGCTGGAACCGAAAATCGGATCGCGGTGGAGCGGATGCGCTACAACGATGCGGTACGCCAATACAACGTCGTGGTGCGCCGATTCCCATCGAACCTCGCTGCTAATCTCTTTGGCTTCGACAAGCGCGATGTCTATTTCCAGATGAAAGAGGAGGCTGCCGAACCTCCTAAGGTGGAATTCTAAAGAGAGAAAAATCGTTCCAATACGGTGCGACCTACGCGATGAACCTCGAACCGTTGTTCAGACGCTATCCAATGCTGAGCCAAAGGGGCGTGCGTGTCGTTTTGACTTTTCAGCCACCGAGCCCAATCTCTTAAGAGACCCGGTGTGATTTCGAGATGAAATTGAAATCCATAGGCACGCGAACCGGCACGAAAAGCTTGATTCGGATAGACAGAGGAAGAGGCCAAACGAACAGCTTCTTTGGGAAGATCAAAGGTATCGTGATGCCATTGAAAAACAGGGACTTTGTCTCCCAATCCTTCGAAGAGAGGGTCTTGAGCGCCTTGAGGAGTTAATTCAACCGAATCGAATCCCAATTCGAGTTGAGTCCCCTTCCAAACTCTGGCTTCTAAAGCTCGCGCCAGCATTTGAGCCCCCAAACAAACCCCAAGCACAGGAACTTTTTGAGAGACGGCTTGAGCCATCAATTCTCGCTCGGCTCTTAAGAAAGGGAAACGATCGGTCTCATCGACATTCATGGGGCCTCCCATGACAATGAGACCCCGAGCGCCATCGATTTTTTCAGGAACCTTGTCTCCTCGATAGGAATGAATAATTCGACAAGGCTCTTTTCTCTCTTTTAAAATCTCTTCAATGAGAGCTGGCCCTTCCTCCCTAACATGCTGAAAAATAATCCACGGATTTTGCATTATGGCCTCCTGGCTCTTTTGAAAAATGCGCGGGTGAAACTGATGAGGATGAGACTCAAGGACAGAAGGAGTAAAAAGGCATCGAATGTAGCCAATGTCCACAACTGATCGGCGATGTAGCGAGGGAGGAGTCGAACCAACGACCAGAGGGTGGTCACACATAAAGCCACACAAGGAACAAGCGTGTAAAGGGTCGGGCGTCGGATCACTCGAAGCCAAAGGGTGACGACAAGAAGTGAAAGCGCTCCTAAGAGTTGATTCGCTGAGCCAAATAAGGCCCAGATTTTAACCCACACGCCACTTTTAGCCACAACCCACATGCAGAGAACCGCAAGCCCTCCATTGAACCAAGGGTTCATCAGGGGCCGTGGAATTTTCTCACGGAAAGAGGCGCGCCAAAGCTCCTCAAAGAGATAACGATTCAATCGGACCGAGGTGTCCAGTGTGGTGATCACAAATCCTTCGACCAAGAGAATCCCAAAGACAACACCGAGCCACATCGGAATTCCAAATCCTTTTTCGAAGATCCCCGCCGCCCCTAACGCAAAACCGAGCACCGGATTAGAATCCTGCGGGTTCTCAGGCCAAACCGCCTGAAGATAATCGGAATAAACGATCCCTGCGCTAATCGCTAACATGACACAAAGCCCCAACGTGGATTCCCCCAACATCGCTAGATAGCCCACTTTTCGGGCGTATCGCTCATTCGTAATCTGCTTGGAGGTCACACCACTAGCTACAATTCCATGAAACCCCGAGATCGCGCCGCAGGCAATGGTAATAAAAAGACCGGGCCAAAGAGAACCCAACGGCGTATGGGAGCCGGTTCGAATATTTTCAAGAGGGGCATTGATTCCAACCCCTTGGAGCCCCGCCGCAAATAATGCAAGCACTAACAAAAGAAGACCTCCATAGAGAATCTGCACATTCATAAAATCACGCGGCTGCAAAATCACCCAAACAGGGACACCTGCGGCGATAAAAACATAAACCGAAAAAACCTTCTGCCAAGTTTCAGCATCGAGCGTCACGGGGTGGTAAAACCCCGCGAGGATTGAAATACAGGCAACCACCGTTCCGATGGGATAGGCCCATCGCATGGGGAGCCCTTTTTTATAAATGGCGATCCCCAAAAATGGCGCCGCGAAGGTAAGAAGGATGACAGAGGTCGAGGCGATTCCTCCGATCCTGGCATTCAAAACACCGTGGACCTCCACAGCATTAAAAACCGTTTGAGACTCGGGAAGACTTAACTTCACAATCGGCCAAAGGGAGGTGAGTGATTTTGCCGTGAGTTGGAGAAAAACGGCATTGACCACAACGATTAGGAGAATGAGGAAAAGGATAAAAAGAATAAAGGCCGAGGTTCCGAGATGCTCTCGAGCAATCTCCGCCATGCTTCGGCCCCGATTGCGAATGGAGGAAAAGAGGGTTGCAAAATCGTGAACTGCTCCGATAAAGACTCCTCCTAAAACGACCCAAAGCCAGGCCGGAAGGGCTCCGTAGATCAGCGCTGTCGCCGGTCCCACAATCGGACCCGCCCCCGCGATCGTGGCAAAATGATGAGCGAACAACACGTGCGGTTTGGTGGGAACATAGTCTCGTCCGTCGGCCATCGTGGTGGCAGGGGTGGCTCGACTCGGATCCATTCCCCACTTTCGTTCTATCCAACGGGAATAGACAAAGTATCCAAACCCATAAAAAAGGATCGCTGGAATTAAAAAAGCGAGAACGTTCATGAGAAGACCAAACTACGATTTTTTAATATTTTGTCAAGACCTCTTGATTTTACACATTAAACCTGTAAATTGATCTAGCGGAGTTGATTCCGCTAGATCATCCTGAGTCCTGCTATGCAGGACGAAGGATCCAGTGATATTTTAGCAAATGTATGGAATCTTCCCATTATAACATCGCGGTTGATTGCGTGGACAAACAGGTCCAATCCATAACCGAGAAAACGGCTATGAGGGACGTCCAATGGAATGGCTCGGAACCCGAGATTAAACAAATCACCTATGGTGAACTCTCAAAGCAAAGCCACCGCTTTGCTAACGCCCTTTTAGATGTGGCTATTAAACCAGGGGACCGACTTCTCCTTCGACTCCCCAACAGAATAGAATTTGCAGTGGCATTCTTTGGAGCCATGAGAGCAGGGGTCATTCCAGTTCCAACATCTCCCCTTTTGACGGAATACGAACTAGAGTTTTTGGTTAACGATAGCGGGGCTGTGGGGCTTGTGACAACTCTGGAGCTTCTTCCCAACTCCAAGATCTTACCCAAAATCATTGTCGTGGCCAAAAATAAAAATGCCCTTCCTCTAGGCGCTTACCACTATGAAACGTTGATAAAACGCGCGATCCAATTTTTTAAACCCAGAACAACCCAAGCGGAGGATCCCGCTTACTGGCTCTATACGAGTGGAACCGAGAAAGAACCCAAAGGGGTGATTCACGCTCATCGCTCTATTCCAGCCCACGACGCTCGAGTTCGGCTTTGGCAAAACCTTTATCAAACCGACATTGCATTCAATACGAGCGATCTGAATTGGTCTTATGGCCTCACTTGTGGATGGCTCGATATTCTGCGACAGGGAGCCACCGCTGTCGTCTACAACGGTCCACTCCAACCGGAAAATATCTATCGCGTTATACAAGAATGCGAAGTCACTGTGTTCATGAGCGTGCCTGGAATCTATCGAAGGCTCGTTCGATACCTGGAAGAAAAGAAGGAGGAAGGTTTTGGAAGGGTTCGAGTCGCTTTAAGTGCTGGGGAAAAAATTCCCAAAGAAACACGTCAGCGATTTCGAAAACGGACCGGCTTGCAGATCTATGAGGGATTAGGAATGACGGAACACAGCGTCTATCTTATCCAACGTTATGGAGAGAAACCGGTGGCCGGCTCGTGCGGCTCCACTTTGCCAGAGCACCGAGTGACAATCCTTCGAGAGAATCTTACCGAGGCCCCACCGGGCGAAGCGGGGATTTTAGCCTCTCATCGGTCTTGTCCAGGGCTGATGCTCGGTTATCACAATCGGCCGGAAGAGGAGAAAAGGGTTCTCACCGAGGATTGGTTTTTGAGTGATGACACCGCGAAGCGGGACGCAGAGGGAAACTTCTATTTCCTGGGACGACGGGACGATGTGATCACGGCGGGAGGCTACCGAATCTCGCCCACGGAGGTTGAAGCCGTTTTGAATCAATCCCCCGATGTCGCGGAATCGGCTGTCATTGGGGCGGAGGTCGAGAAAGGGAAATCGATCGTGAAGGCTTTTGTTGTTCCAGCCACAGGCGCCGATGCGAGTGACGTCATTCGTGATCGAATTCTTCAATTTACCTCTGCAAAGCTCGCTCGATACAAGGTGCCCCGGGAGATCGTCTTTTTGGAATCCATTCCTAAAACTCACAATGGGAAGCTAAAGCGAGCCGCTCTAAGAGGCGAACACGCGCTCAATCGCCGGCGTGAGTAGAATCAACTTTTGGCTGAACCACTCGGCCAAAAGCATAAAAGAGAACCAGAATGGGAAGAAATCCCACCGGATGAACCCGTGAAAATTCCAATGAGAATGAGAATAGTCCCACGGGCAACGCCCCGAGATGGCCTTGATTAAAAAACCACTGGTGTATTCCACGATCCAAACGATGAGAACATAGATGGAGCCTCGCAGCAACAACGGAATGCTAGAGAAGATGCGGCTCATGGGCTCCATAAAAACAAGAAGAGAATAGATGGGGATCATCCAAAGGAAGCTGTATCCGACAGCACGAGGATCTCGTTTTGAAGAACGCCAAGAGGGGGGCTCTTTAGAAAACTCCTTCCCGAAGGCGTTCCATGATTTCAAAAAATTGGGATGGATGAGGTTGGCAACGGCTGTAAACAAAACTTCGCAACTGATTCCAAAGACCACATAGAGAGGAATTCGATATTGCCAACCGGATTCAAGTATCATAAAGAGAGGCCCAATAGTTTAATAGCATTCTTGCACAAAACTTTAGTTTCGATCTCTTTGCCTAAATTCAATCTTTCTAACCCTTCTTTTTCCTTCTTCCACTCATACGGAATATTTGGAAAATCGGTGCCGAACAAAATCCGATCTGGGTATTTGAGGAACCATTCTCGATCCACTCCGACAGGGAAAAAATTAGGCAGGGTCATGGTCGTGTCCAAGTAAAGGTTCGGATAATCCTTTAAAAGATGAACAAAGGCCCCCATTTCTTCAAACCCTAAATGGGGCACTATAAACCGAAGCCTTGGAAATTTTTTTACCGCTTTTTCGAATCGCTCCACGCCACTGACCTGGGTCACATCATAACCGTAGCCATTCACGGCAAACTCTTTGAAATGAGGCCCTGTCCCGCAATGAATCAGCAGAATTCGATCGTATTCCTCACACATTTTGTAGATAGAATCCATTCGAGAATCGTCCGGAGACACTTGCTCCACATGACAATGGATTTTGAGCCCTTTGAATTGAAATCTCTCGAAGCATTCTTTTAAAATATCCTCTTTATCTTCATCATCCGGATGAACGGAGCCAAATGGAATCACAAAATCAGGATATCGCTCCCCCAACTGATAAGCCCATTCGTTCAAAAAACGGGCCATCCCAGGCTTATGAGGATAATGAAGAGATACACAGCGTGTGACCCCTTCTTTCTTTAAGATTGGGATCAATTCCCCCACATATTTCTTGTATTCGATCGGCCAAGCGAAATTCTCAAACCATTTCCAAACAGCGTCATAGAGCCGATCTGGAAAAAGATGGGTATGAAAATCAATAATGTTCATCACAGGCAAATCAATCTAAGATCTAACGGTTCGTATTACGAACGCAACAACAAGCGCAAGACCAAAAGTACAAACCACCGTTGCTCCCGTGGGGAGATCGTAATGGTAGGAAAGCGCTATTCCTGCTGTGCTCGTTAACACCCCAATGACCCATCCGAGAATCAAACGGGCGCGAATCGATTCGGCCAGAAGGACTGCGCAAACTGCCGGAACCACGAGAAACGAAAAAACCAAAAGAACTCCAGCCATTTCCACAGAACTGGTCACCACGAACCCAAACGTGGCATAAAAAAGAAAATCCCAAGCGCGAACGCTCCACCCTTTTTGAAAAGCCTGCTCTGGATGCTGAGAGATCGTGAGGAATCGATGGCGCGCTTTCCAGTGGATGACACCAATGAGGCTATATAAAATTGCCGTTTTAATAATCTCGGCTCCATCGACAAAAAGAAGGTGCCCCACTAAAAGGGACTTGAGCTCTTCCCCACTGGAAGGAGCTCGACTCAAAACTAAAATAGAGGCAGCCGCCGCTACGGCATAAACAATTCCGATGAGAGCCTCTTGCGGAACCAATGGCTTTCGAAACCGAGTCGCCGCAAAAACGGCTGCTCCAATCAGAGTAAATCCCAAAGCGACAAAATAACTTTCTGTGGAATGCAAGCCGAATCCCAACAAAAAACCGACGGTGGCTCCAAAAGCAGCCACCTGTGCCAATGCAAGATCGACGAAGATGATCCCCCGCTCGATCACATGCAGGCCCAAATAGGCATGAATCCCCGTAAGAATCAAACACGCCACCAACGGTTTCATCATCAGCGCTAAAAAATCTGACATCGAACCTCCAAGAACAGAATGAAATTTTTCATGGGCACCTCTAAAAACTATGTTCGTCGCGAAAAATCAGGATCTGAGCCGAGACAAGGAGGATGAGCAAAAAGCCCGGAAACGTACCTGGAAGGTACGTTGAGGACTTTTTGTGAAGTCCGACGTAGTCGCAGGCCAGAGCATGATTTTGCAGTAGAAGATAGTTTTTAGAGGTGCCCTCATCTTAAAACCGTAAGTAATTGGTCCACATTATAGCCGATCATTGAGATATAATCGATGGCTTGAGGAAGCTCCCCCACATTTTGACAGAGCGGAACGACTTGAGCCCCTGCTCTTTTGGCCAATGGCTCCGAGGCCGATTTGGGATAAAAGGTTTCTTGAATAATCCCTTGAATCCCCCGTTTCTGGATGTAGTTTTCCAAAAATCCGATCTGTTTTGGAGTTGGAGGAATTCCTGGCTTGGGTTCCAAGAATTGCTCAACGCGAATCCCCAAAAACTGCGCTAAATAAGGCCAGGAGTTATGATAAGCCACAACCTCCGTATTTTGAACAGATTCCGCTATTTTTCTCCATTCTGAAATTTTTTGATCCAATCGATCCACAAATTCTTGAAGATTTTTTTGGTAATCGGCTTCATGGTCCGGATCGATTTGAGAAAGCTTTTCCGCAATGGATCGAGCCATGATCTTCGCATTCTCGGGATTGAGCCAGTAGTGAGGATTCCCATAAAGATGAACGTCCCCGGAAGCCCGCGTCAAGGCCTGAGTTGGAACTTGTAAGAGCCCAATCCCTCTGGAAAGATCGAGTTCTCTGGATCCTCCGGGACGAAGCTCCGACTTTCCTGCTGCATCGACCAAAGGGTAGCGCCAAAGCTCCAAGTCCAATCCGGCATGGATAAAGAGATCGGCCCTTTTGACCTTCAGCACATCGCTTGGCTTCGGTTCGATAAAATGGGGATCAAATTTTGGAGAAGCAATGTAGGAAACCTCTACAGGACCCCCTCCTACTTGTTTCGCAAGATCGGCAAAGGTCGAGAGTGTCGTCACAACTTTCAGTTGTGCCTGCGCTGGTAAAATTCCGGAAAAGAAAAAGCTGAGAAATAAAATAAAGCGTTTCATGATAACCCCTCATCCTAACCTTCTCCCCAAAGGGGAGAAGGAATTGAATTTATTGAAGTTGATGTTTGTGAACGCCAATGACGAAGGTCCCTTGTAAAAAGAATCGATCGTCATTGATACCATCGGCTAGCCGAGCGTTCTCATATTGAAATCTCCATCTCGAAAACTCACTTTGGTAAAAAGTGAGATAGCCACTCACCGCGGTGTCGGCATCCCGCTCCGCTTCAGGAGCAAGGTCAATCGGCTCCACATAATCCCCTCGAACCCCTACACCGAACCTTGGCGACAAACGAAAATCCGCTAACGAATAAAATCCGAGGGGATGACGATCCAAGCCCTCCTCGGTCTCATCTCGATCCTGCCAATACAGTTCGCTCTGCCATTTGAATTTGTTGACGGGGGTGGGATAATAAATCCAGGTGAGATCAGCCCCAAGGGCGTTTACTTCATACCGAGCATCCCCATCTTTGGAACCCAAAAGGTAAGTTCCTCCCAATTCCAAACTGGAAGAATCGGAGATCTCCCAGAAATTCTTGAGATGAGCGTAAAATGAAGGACGACGACGGGTCCCCCCAAAAAGAGTTCCCCCTTCCCCAATTCCACCTTCTAAAATCCCCGCAGTTATTTCATGAACGAGCGAATCTGAGACCGATGGAAAGATCCGCGACAGCTCCAACCCGGTTCGAAAAAGCCCCTCAGCCCCTAAATAGCTCTGGACGACCAACGGCTCGTCCGCAGTGTCGAGCTGATCCCGATGGCTAGCCGAGACCTTACCCATTTTGGGGCGTATTCGCCCCAAACGCCCTTTAATCCCTAATGGAATCCCCCAATGGGTGATGTAGGCCTCTTCAATATTGACCTCCTCAAAATCGGATAGAGTGATGGTGCTATCAAACCGAGAATAAGGATCAATATCGTGCCCAAAAATAAGTTCGATCTCTCGAACACTGATTTTGTCATTCCCCTCGGCATCCTCCTCCGATTCGGAAAGAAATGCCGCAATGTCGGCCAATAAACTGATCTCGGGATTAAAGGATTGTAATCCTTGCCGTGTGGCGCCAGATTGGGCATAAGCCGAAGCGCAAATAAATAAAAATAATGAAAAAAAGGCGATTCGCATTGCGAAAACCTCCTGCAAATGTTGTGAGATATAAAACAGGCTGGAATCAGCAAGAAGAAGGAGGGGCGCGCAGATCGGAAAGAGAAGAAAAATCACTGAAAGGAGATTTTTCTGAAAAAGAGAGGAGGGTTTCACTCTCAAAAAATACTTTGAGTTGGTTGGAATCAGGATCTTGTGGGATAAAAGAATGGGAAACCCCAAGCTGACAAACAGCACAATGGAGAAAGCCCCTTGAAGAGAGCCCTTTCTCATGATGATGGGGAATGAGCAGCCAAGAATAGATAATTCCTAAACAAACAATAGCCCCACAAATTTTTTGGAGACCCTTTTTCATAGGCTTGTTTGGCACACTACCAACCCCCATCCAAACTTGTCAAGCTTCGGATTGCGTCTTAAGGGCACCTCTAAAAACTAAGGCTCCTCGAGGGCTTTGAGGGATTCCATCACTGTAACATTTTCGGAGGGGAGACAAACAACGCGATCTCCATAGGCCTCACTCAAACCTTGTAAAAATTCATCCAACCAGGAAGGGGTCATCACTTTAACGCCCGAAAAATCCAACTCCATTTTCTCTCCTGAGTCTTTGGGCTTCAAATAGGACTTCGCAATCAAAGCAGCCTCTCGCCCCGCGGGCCGAGAGGTCAAAATCGTTCCAAACTTTTTAATCTCTATTTTCATGTTCGATTCTCCACAAAATCAGGGCAAACGTCCCTGTTCCATGAACGGGACCTTTGCCTAAAATCATTTTAAGGCTTGAACTCAAACCACCGAATAATCGAAAGGCTTTTCCTGAAATAAACAATAGCCCTCGATGATCATTGCCATTAATAACGCTGCGGACAAATTTCAAACCGTTCCCTCTTTTTTCAGGGCTTCTCCCCGAAAGCCTTTGATGGAAGGCTATCTCTAAAGCCTCCTCATCATCCTTTAGAGAAATTACGGTTTGACGGAGCGAAGAAAGAACCCCTTGCCCTCGATCGGCAACCCAAACCCCTACTAAATCTTGCTCGATCTCATGCTGAAAATAGCATCCGGCCACTCCTCTCCATTGACCTAAATTATGATCGAAGCAGTTATTTCCGATCTCCCCCACAATCGCTGTGAGAAGAGCCACTTCATCCTCTTTCTTGACCTTTTTGGAAAAATTCCGATACATGGAATCCAATCGCCCTTGGAAGGAATCGCGCGTAGAACAAACAAACTCCGGTTTTGTGTCTCCTTCTCGAAACCACCCTAACGCCATTTCCATCTTTTCTCTCATCATTTCCATTGCTGTGCCTAGAATCTTATTGGGTAGAAGATATTAGCAGAATAGACCTCCGGAACACAAATTCTAAGTAGTTTCACGTGACGAACATAGTTTTTAGAGGCGCCCTTAACTTGAGAGATGATCCAGTTTCTCAGCAATCCAGATCTTGATTAAAGAGGTTCGGGGAACACCCACACGCGCCGCCTCTTTATCAACCTTTTCAAGGATTTCTTGAGGCATATCAATATTAATTCGATGAATCGGATTTCGCACTTTTGCCGTTTTCAAGTCAAGATAATCGGACACATTCCCTTCTTCAAAGGCCTTATCGAACTCTTCCGCCGTGATCTCTTTTCTAGCTGTCTTGTATTTCAACTTTTTCATAATTCCACGGGTAAAACTCAAATTCTATGCTTAAATTATACATAAAACACTCAAAAAAGCAACCTTGTAACCCATATTATCCTCTCTATTAACTCTATCGATCCAACAACCTCATTTGTTGCGTGTGAATTAAAAATTATTCCTATAATTTTGCACAAGCCTCTTTACTCGAGAATAAAAACCAGGCAGAATAGAGGAGATTGTAAAGAGGGCCTCGAAAAAAAGGAGGGTTGAGAGATGAACAAGACCCTAGAATCCCTGGCAACTTTGACCGGCCGACTGTTCTTGAGCGCTATCTTTATGATGGCGGGCTTCGGCAAGATTATGGATCTGTCCGGAACATCGGCTTATATGGCATCCCAAGGGATGCCGCTGGTCCCCTTCTTTTTGGCAATGGCCATTATCTTTGAGTTGGGGGGAGGATTATCGCTGCTCATTGGATTTAAAACCCGTTGGGGAGCGCTGGCGCTGATCGCGTTTCTCATTCCCACCACGCTCATTTTTCACAACTTCTGGGCCGATCCTCCCGATCAAAGGCAGCTCCAGATGATTATGTTTCTAAAAAATCTGGCGATCCTCGGTGGATTATTGACCGTGCTCGCTCACGGCCCCGGGTCCATGAGCATTGACTCACGAACCTCTAAAAAGACCAAGACTTAAAAATAACTTATGGGCACGCAGAAAAGGTGACAGATCTATTTAGGACAAATTTCATGGGTCTCGGCGCTTAAATTCTCGCACGTTTTTTGCTTTCCACAGCAAGACTGGGTGTTTCCTCACGCGTTCCAGTAATTGTTTTTCTGGAAATAAATGTTCGGGTTGGTAATCTCCTTGGTCAAGAAGGAGGTCGAGATAGTTCCGCTCTTGTTCCTTGAAATTGAGAATCATCGTGATGATTTTGCACGCGTTCTCCTTAAGCCGGTCTGCGGCAAGCACTCCACCCGCGCGAATAACAGGATAGAGCCGCTCTTCGATTTTCTTAAATGTCAGTTGTTCGATGGCATGAACATGGACTGTTCGTAGGTCATGGCGGGCACCTGAGGCCAGGAGCAAAGTGGTGCGTCGCAAATCGGTTGACCCTTTGATTTCTTCAGGCATGCAAGCGAGATCATAAAGGTCACGCGGCTCTGCACGCAACATGGCCGCAGTTATCTTACCGGCCCAAAGTTCGCGGTCGTCAACAACCGGAAAAGCGCACTGAATCTCGGCGTGAGGAAGCGCCAGTTGTCTTTCGCTAATTCCCCATATCGGCATGCGATAGAGATAATTAATATCCAGTTCCAGAACCTTGGGAGCGCAGTTCGATCAAAATCTCGGCAAGGCGAACGACTTTTTCAATGGTAAGCGCGAGAAAACCCGTTGCCTCCGAAAGTTGAGTGATAGTCCTTATGTCTCGTTTCATGTGAGCTCTCCGAGGGCAACAGTGAGGTTCGGAGGAATGGTGACGTTCCATGACGACTCGCGCTTTCCACCCGTCTTATCGCCACCGATCAGAGGAACGGGGACAGAAGACCTATTCTTTCGGAGTTCTTCCAAGACCTCTGCGCCGACATAGAAGCGTTCCTGATTGTGTTCGAGAAAGAGACCCAGTCGACTATTCAGCGCCGGACTGTTGATGTGGGAAGCATATTCCAGAACTTGGGTCAGATTGAGATAGGCAAACTTATCAACACAGTGACAGAATTCTTCCCAGCCACCGACCCAACGGAGATCTTGAAGCCCATCTACAAAGGTCCGTTCGCGACCGGTCGTCCGAACATCCAGTCCCTGAATAGTGACCGTTTCGATGCCCCATTCCTCACGTCGGGTTCTGCGAAGCGCAGAGGGATGAAGGAGCGGTTGGTAACGGACATTCTCTATGGCAACACAATGGCGTGAACTTCTCGTCCAATAAGTGGCCAGGCGCATAAAAACTGAGTGAGCGGCCCCCAAGGCTTCAAAGGCGCTGTGATGGGAGAGGATCGCGTCAAATGCCAGGCGGCTTGCAACAAGCAGTGGTGACGGTGGTGGAAATCCCTCCATGCCGGCTGGCCGGGACTGATACAGCCCCTGCTTCAACCGCCGAACCTGTCCTGCCCGCTGGGCTCGATAAAGCCTAGCCCTGGCAGTTTGGTCGGCCTTGCCCCGAAAACAGGCTTGGCGCACCTCACCTATGGTGAATATCGGGTGTAGACTGAAAAACTCGCCTGGTTTCATCATAACCATGCTGTTAGTTGGCAGAATTATCAACTAATAGCTATTTTGTATTATAGCTGTAAGTTCCTAATATTGTCAACTCCTGGCAAGGCCTCCAATAATCCGGGGCATACTTGAAGAGGTTGAGATACATCGGTAACAGTGGTATTAAATTGTGTGGCATGTTGCTAAAGTGTGAAAACTTTTTATAATAAAGCAACACATTACTGGAACCTCGTAGTAGGAGCTATTTTATGAACACTACAGATACAAATCAAAGTAATGAAATCGAACAGCCGGTAAATTATACAGGCTCCGAGATAAATATTGCTGGATTCTGGAGACGCCTTGGGGCCTTCATCCTAGACTCAATGTTAATTGGGATTGTCGGCTTAGCTTTGGGCCTGGTCTTTTCCGATTGCTTCGCTCAGTTGGGCACCTGGGGGCTAATAGTTGGATTCACAGTAGCGCTTCTCTATTTTGGAATACTAAACAGTCACATCGGCAATGGCCAGACGCTTGGTAAGCGTCTTACGAAAGTTCGAGTAATCGATGCTAACGGTGGGTCTCTGAGTATTGGGAAAGCGTCTCTGAGATATACCGTCCTCGCAATTCCACTCTTCTTGAATGGTGCCCCAATTGATACGGCATTTTTTATGCCCTGGGGAGATTTGATCTTGTCGATTGTGGTTTTTGGTTTGGGATTGTCTATTATTTACTTGTTCATTTTTAACCGAAAGACCCGGCAATCATTTCATGATCTCATTGTTGGTTCATGGGTCATTGGTTCCAGAGAACAGGGAGTAAAACCAAAGGGAACGATATGGAAAGGGCATTACATAGCGATTTTTATATTTGTGATTGGATCTGCGATGGTTCCTTATCTTATGACTATTTTTATTGATATGGAACCCTATCAAACAGTGCTATCACTTCATCGAACGATTGAAAAAGAACCGAATGTTCAAAGAGCGATTGTCCAAGTCGGAAAGAGGGTTGGATTGTATGGTGATGCAGAAGGAAGGAAAGGGAAATACCTATATTCTCAAGTGGTTCTCGCCAATAAGGTTGATGAATACGATGGCTTCGCAAACAGAGTGGCCGAAATAATCTTTGATAAATTTCCGGACGCAGACAAAATGAGCGTGATTGTAGTTGAGATTGCTTACGGATATGACATTGGCATTGCATCATCCTGGCAACAAGAGCGCTTTAACTTCTCGCCAATGGAGTGGTTATCGAGAGTCCATGAATCACAATAGGATCTTAGCTATAGTAAATCAGGTGGCGTGTTGCTAAAGAGTGAAAACTTTTCATAATAAAATAACACGTCACTGGAATCTTGAACTCCATTCGTAGATGATTTGTGATACAATCGCGCAGTGACTTATCCTCAGTTGCGCCAGAAGGTGGAAACGACTCTTTCCTTGGCTCAAGACCGAATGCGTCGGATCAAACTGGAGGCCTATTGGGAGGCCGGGCATTACATTCATCAACACATTCTTGAAAATCAAGATCGGGCCGAGTACGGGAAAGAGGTTCTTTCAAAGCTTACTGCGGATCTCCGCATCGATAGAACTGTTTTATATCGATTAGTGCAGTTTGCTCGGGATTGGCCGAAGAAGGCAATTGTCGCGGCGCCGCGACAATTGAGTTGGGGGCATTATCAAGAGCTTCTTTCGATTAAAGACCCCAAGGAGCGCGCCACTTGGCTCCGCCAGACCGTTCGGTTGGGTTGGAATACGCATGAGCTTCGAGTCAAGGTCCGCGAGGGAAGGCTGAAGGCGTTAGGGCCCGCTTCTTTGGAGAAACCGGTTTTGGGGCCGATTCACACTTGCCGAATTGTGGGGAATGAGAAGATCGATCCGAGCCGGGGGAAGCTTTTTATCGATCTGGGATTTACGATCTACCTGGATGCGGCTCCGTTCCAGGCGCTTGGGCTGAAAGAGGGGGACCTTGTTACGTTTGGAAAGGATGGGGTGGTTCAAAAGCTTGCGAATCTTGAAGAGCTTTTCACGTATCGGGCTTATCTGGAGAAGGTGGTGGATGCCGACACGTTGCGTGTGCAGATCGATTTAGGTTTCGGTTTAACGACACGCCAGTATGTGAGGCTTCAGGGACTCGACGCTCCTGAGAAGGGGACGCCAGCGGGGGAGAAGGCTCAGGCATTTGTGGAGAAAGAGCTGCGAGGCGAGTCGTACCTGACGATTAAAACATCGAAGCCGGAAAAGTTTGACCGCTACCTCTCGGATGTTTTTTACAAAAACGGGATTTATTTGAACCAACGCCTGCTCGACACCGGGCAGGCCACCCCGATGTGAGGCGAGTCGATTCCAGGATCACTTCCGGCGCTGTACTGCTTAATTCCGAAAAGTTTTCCTGGGGAGGCCATCCCTTTGAACCGGGGGCTATTCGGGGAGTTGCATTTGAAATGGGTCATCAACCGGTGGCTCTTGAGGCCTTGGAGGAGGATTAAACTGCTGAAAAATTTTCCACACCATCGATCTATACTCAACCCTACTTGGGGGTACTTCTCCATTGGCTTTTACAAAGCGTTCATAGGTCCCCTCGGGATCCTGAGAGGCCGCTTCGTAGAAATTACGGAGGGGGTCTCCTGGACCGAATGTTGCGTCGAGTCGATTGGGATCTATAATAGTAGAAGAGCTTTCCCAAGGGAGTTCAGCGAAAGAAGAAAAACTTTTCACGTTTGTTCCTGTAATCTCTCCAGTCGTTTTGCGAGATTCCGATGGTATGGATGGGGTTGCAACCTCCTTTTCTCCCTGAGGAGCCGCAGGGGTTGACCCTTCCCCTCTTGGGATTGGCAAGGCAACCACGAATTTCGAGCGCCCAAACAAGCCAACAACAACGGCAAGATTAGGGCCTCCCATAGGTTGAGAGTTGTCGTTGTATTGTTGGTATCGAAGCGCTACTATCTCGAGCCAAGGAGATCGATGCCTGCCTGTTTTCTCTACTACGAAGAAACCTTCTTTACCATCACACTCAAACCGCAAAGGGGGATCCGTCTCTTTCCCTAAAAAACTGAGCAACAAAGATTCAAAGGGAGAGATCTTTTCTTCTCTTCCATCCGGGTCGACATACCGGATTGGATTATTGCGAACATAGGCATAAGGGGATCGTCCCCCCATCGGATCGCGACTGAGAAACCGCGACTCGGTTGGATCGTAATATCGAGCTCCGTAATAATAGAGATCTGTTGTTGTATCGACCTCTTGATTTGTGAACCGGTAAGGAGGGGTTGGAATGGCATTACTGAGGAAGATGGTTTCGCCAAAAGGAGTATACTGCTGGTTTTGAATGACTCTCCCCTCGGTATCGGCTACGACAGAGACTGAGTCAAGGAAATCTCCATAAAAGTATTGGATACCGGCTTGAACCCCTGCAATGCGACTCCCCATCCAGAAGCAAAAAAGCATTAAAGACCGTCTGGTTAGAGTTTCTTTAAACAACCCCATATCCCTACTTCCCCCTTAATAATTGAAGAATATAGCCCCACTCTACCTCCCTTTACCCCATCTTCCCATCGATACTCCCACTGTTACCGATGTATCTCAACCTCTTCAGACTTGCGATCAAACAGGCCGGAGAGGGCGTCCCGTTCGATCTTTTGGACCTTGCCAAGGCGACGAACAAAACGTTCTTCTTTGCTTTGGAATTGGGCATTCAAAAACTTTGGAACCAATTTGCGGGCAAGTTTGGCGTCAATCACACGAGCCCCGAGACACAACACATTCATGTCGTCGTGTTCCACCCCTTGAGCGGCTGAATAGAGGTCGTGGCAAACTGCGGCACGGACGCCCGGAATTTTGCTGGCTGCGATGGAGGCCCCAACGCCACTTCCACAAAGAATAATCCCGCGTTCGGCCTTTCCAGACACGATCGCCTCCCCCACTTTTCTAGCGAAGTCAGGGTAGTCGCAAGGATTTTCATCGAACGTTCCGCAATCTAAAATCTTGTGCCCTAAGGCTTCGATCTCTTGCATGGCGTGAATCTTCAACGGAAATCCCGCGTGATCGGAACCGACAGCAACAATCATCGATTTTCCCCCTCACCCTTTACCCTCTCCTCGATGGGATGGGGAGAGGGAATCAGATTGCGGACTGTTTGAACGATATTCTGTGCCGTAAACCCAAACTTTTCCATATTCACATTGCCTGGAGCCGAAGCGCCAAAACGGTCAATGCCAATCGCCACACCCTGATCTCCAATCCAATGACTCCAACCTAAAGTGACCCCTGCTTCCACAGAAACGCGCGCCTTAACTTTCGGAGGCAACACGGAGTCTCGATACTCCTGACTCTGAGCCTTGAAAAGTTCCCACGAGGGCATAGAGACCACTCGAGTGGCAATCCCTTCCACGGCCAAGGCCTCCTGGGCCGAAAGAGCGATAGAAACCTCGGAGCCTGTAGCCATGAGGATCGCCTGCGGTAATCCTTTCCCCACATCGGCCAAAACGTAGGCCCCTTTTGCCAAACCCGACGCCGGAGCATACCGCTCTCGATCAATAACAGGGAGAGTTTGACGGGTCAAGATGATCGCCACGGGCCCTTTTCGATGCTGCATCGCATAGCGCCAGGCCTCCGCCGTTTCATTGGCATCGGCAGGTCGAATCACAACAAGATTGGGCATGACCCTCAAAGACATTAAATGTTCAATCGGCTCGTGAGTGGGTCCATCCTCTCCAAGCCCGATGGAATCATGCGTCCAAACATAAATCACAGGGAGCTCACTCAGAGCGGCCAACCGAACCGAGGGGCGCATGTAATCGGAGAAACAAAAAAAGGTAGCAGCAAAAGGACGAATCCCCCCATGATAGGCCATGCCGTTCACGATCCCCCCCATCGCATGTTCCCGAACACCAAAGTGGATATTTTTCCCAGCGCCGGTTTGGCCATCAAAAGAGCCTGCGTCTTTCAAAGTGGTGTTCGTAGAAACCGCCAGATCCGCATCCCCTCCAATAAGCCAGGGAACACGAGCGGCAATAGCGTTAAGGGCCTTCCCCCCCGCTTGACGGGTTGCCAACTTTTCTTTAGGACCCCATTGCGGAATCTCTTGATCCCAACCGTCGGGAAGCTCTCCAGACATCGCTTGCTTCCACTCTCGAGCCAGATCGGGATATTTTTTGGAGTAAGCCTTAAACTGTTTTTCCCACTCTTCCTGCAACTTTGCGCCTCGCGCCACAGCAGATCGAAAATGGGTCAGCGCCTCTTCTGGAATATAGAAATGTTGATCGGGATCCCAACCAAAAAACTTTTTAGTAAGTCGAATCTCCTCCTCCCCCAAGGGAGATCCATGAGCCTCCGAACTCCCCATTTTATTGGGAGAGCCGTAGCCAATCATGGTATGGATAAGAATCAAGGAAGGTCGAGAAAGATCGGCTTTAGCCTTTTGGATCGCTTGATCGATATCCTCAATATCGTTGTTCCCATCAAACACACTCAGGATCTGCCAACGATAAGCATCATACCGATTGGTCACTACCTCTGTGGAGAAGGTTTTCGTGATGGGACCATCGAGCGAGATTTGGTTGGCGTCGTAAAGATAGATCAGTTTTCCGAGTTTGAGATGTCCGGCAAGAGAGCCGGCTTCAGCCGAGATCCCCTCCATCAAATCCCCATCGGAAACCAAAGCGTAGGTGTAATGGTCGATAAGGGTGAAATCGGGACGATTAAATCGATTCGCCAAAAAACGCTCCGCCATCGCCATCCCAACCGCATTGACGCTCCCTTGTCCTAGCGGGCCTGTCGTGGCTTCCACTCCTGGGGTTAAAATCGATTCGGGATGCCCTGGGGTTCGGCTCTCCCATTGTCGAAAGGCGAGGATATCTTCCATGCTTAAGTCGTAACCTGTGAGATGCAACAGGGAGTAGAGGAGCATGCTCCCATGCCCCGCTGAAAGGACAAACCGGTCTCGATCCGGCCACGTTGGATTTTTCGGATTATGCCGCAGATGCCTCTGCCAGAGGGTATAGGCCATGGGGGCCGCCCCCATCGGGAGCCCCGGGTGCCCTGATTTCGCTTTTTCCACCACATCGATCGACAAAAATCGAATGGCGTTAACACAAAGCTCATCGATCCCTTTATTTTTCCGATACATCCCCTCTCCTTTTTAGAACCGAATCGTAACCGATCCTGCTTTTCACATCAAGGGCGCTTCGCGTCTCGTCCACCCCCAGTTTCTAGGTCAGGGTATTCCTTTTCGCTCACACCAGAAATTTTGGACTGATCGGTGGGAAAAGTCCACGGGAATGTTTTTTCTCGCTTCACTCACAAGATTTTTGACCCGCGTTGTTTGGCCTCGCGGGTCCTGTCATGGGGCTTCCCCCAGGCGTGCTCCACG
>JACQOV010000101.1 GCA_016202395.1 Deltaproteobacteria bacterium | reverse complement strand
TCCCCATTCACATCCCCTGCTCCAGCAACAACTCCTGTTCCCCACCCCCCTTCAATAACGACATCCGCATCCCCAAGAGACACAACCGGCTCCGAGAATCTCGCCATAAAATTCGGATCGCCATAGAACAGGTAAACATGGCCTGTGGGATCATAAAAAGCGGGAGCGCCTATGAGGAAATCGGAGAAACCGTCGGCGTTGACATCTCCCGCCCTCGCAACAACCGTCCCTGCTATGTCCCCTGCACGCTGGCCAACAAATTTTAGATCGGCTTGGGATAGATCGAGGGTCCCTTGTACAGGACCTAAAAAGAGATAAGCAGCTCCACCGTCTTGATATTCTGAGCTTTCTTGCGGAACCCCAATGAGCAAATCGTCAAAACCGTCCCCATTAATATCTCCAATCCCAGAAACAGATTGTCCTGCAGAATCTCCCGTACTCTCCCCCACAAATCTGGCGTCAGCACAGTTCAACAAAAAAGTCTGAGACAATCCCTTCAAAGACAAAGCTTTTAAATCAAAACCTTCTATGAGGTCTGATAGAGAACGAGGACGCGGAAACCCCGCAGAGCAGTTTCGAACTTGCCTTACAGAGGAAAGCTCTCTTCTTTGTAATTCCGCTTGCGCTTTGAACGAAAGGGCAAAAACAGCCAGAACAAAAGCCAAAGATAGAAAGGATATCCTCTCGAATGAGATGCTTTGTTGTCCCACGGCGTCCTCCTGTTGAATAGATTAAACGGCGAACGCCCTTTCCTGAGTGCAACCTTACTTTAGCAATGAACCCGTAGAATTGCAACATTAAATTGCCTAAAATTTCCAAAAATGATAAAAGGGATATTGCTTGCAAACGCAAGAAATGACTTTAGACGAGGCGGCCGACTGAGGCCGAGCGAAGCGTACTTTGTGGCGTACGCTGAGCGAGTGCCGAGGAAGGCCAACAAAGTATAAAGTCATTTCTTGCGTTTGCGGGAGTAGCTCAGTTGGTAGAGCACGACCTTGCCAAGGTCGGGGTCGCGGGTTCGAACCCCGTCTCCCGCTTTCTTTGGGCGGCGTACCCAAGTGGCTAAGGGAGCGGTCTGCAAAACCGCGATTCACCGGTTCGAATCCGGTCGCCGCCTCCAATCTTGAGATGAAGAACCTCCTCCAAAAAATTGAGGAAAAGGCCTTTGAGTTAGGGCTTGATCGTATTGGAGTGGCTCCAGCAAAAACTTTCCCTGAAATGGATCGATTCCAAGAATGGCTAGATCGAGGCTATCACGGAAAGATGGCCTATCTTTCCCGACAAAAAGAGAAACGCCTGGATCTTCGAAAAATCCTCCCCTCTGCACAATCCGTTATCTGTGTGGCCATGAATTATCACACACAATCCCACAACTCCCAAGAAACGCCAAAGGATCGAGGATGGATCTCTTGCTACGCTTGGGGAGAGGATTACCACAAAGTTCTTGGTAAAAAACTCGATCTTCTCTGCGATGGGATTCGAATGGAAATCCCTTCGGCAGAATTAAAACCTTACGTGGACACAGGACCCCTCCTAGAGAAGGTTTTTGCAAAATATGCTGGCATCGGTTGGATCGGCAAAAATACCTGCCTCATCAACACTGAATTAGGATCTTGGCTCTTCCTTGGCGTCATCCTAACCAATTTAGATCTCCCTGCTGGGATGCCTCCCCCCGACGCTTGTGGAGATTGCCGTCGCTGTCTCAACGCATGCCCCACCCAAGCTCTCGTGGAGCCTTACGTGCTCAATGCGCAAAAATGCATCTCTTACTTGACGATTGAGCTCCGCGAATCCATCCCTGACGAATTTCATCCGTGGATGGGACAGAACCTCTATGGCTGCGATATCTGCCAAGAGGTGTGCCCTTGGAACCGAAAGGCCCCCCTCACCTCGGAGCCGGCTTTCAAGCCTCGTCCTGAAAATTTTAAGCCCCTTTTATCTGAAATCACCTCGATCCAAGAAGAAGAGTTTCCAAAACGCTTTGAACGAAGCCCCATCCGACGGGCCCAATGGTCAGGGCTCCTAAGAAATGCTACGATAGCACACAATAACTCATGACGGGCCGATACCTCATCCAAGAAAACATCCCTGCAGAAGAAGAATTGAAGCAGGCCGCCTATCTTCTAAAAAAAACTGCGCAGACAAAGGAGCCTTTTATTTTGGCAACCCTTCTTTCGGGAAAAACGATGAGCTTGGGCCGATTCCAACAAGCCCGCGCCACATTCATAAAACCAGATCGTCCCATGATCCGGCGTTGGACAGGAGGACGAGCCTTCCCTTATGGATCGGGAATGCTGAGTTTGTGCCTCATGGCTCCCCATTGGCAATCTCTCATTCAAGAAGGGATCCCTCCACACAAAATACTCAACCGCTACGTTCGCCCTTTGCTAACGACCCTCAAAAAATGGGGCCTGCCGGCTTTCTATGGCGGAAGAGATTCTTTAACCGTGTCGCGCAAGCCGATCGGTTACTTAACCTTCGATGTGGAGGCCAACAATGCCTTGCTGATGCAGTCTGTGCTGGAGTCTCAAGATCTGTTGGCTTTGCGCCCTCTCCAAGAGTTTGTCACGACGTGGATTCAGAATTTTCCGCGTCAAGACCTCCGGTGGGAGGCCTTTGAATTCTCAAAACGAGAGAAAGAAAAAATCGACTCCCAACCTTTGCTGTCCATGGAAGACCCTCGAGAACACGATCCAAAAATGTTGTGGTCCGACCTTTGTGAAATCCCGATCGGCCAGTTTTACGCAGGACTCCAACTCGAAGGCCAAAAAATTAAAGAGGTCCTCCTATTCGGCGATTTTATCGCCAATAGCCCCGCCGTCTCGGAATTGGAAGAAAATCTAAAGGGCTGTCCTCTCGAGTGGAAAGAGATTGGGAGGCGGGTCGATCAAATCTTCACAAACCCACGAAACGTCATTCTGGGGCTTAGATCGCTGCGTGCATTCCCCGACACGATTCTTAATGCCGCTGGAAAGAACCGTAACCCCTCCTACCCTCCCCTTATTCTAAGGGGAGGGATTCCCCATTCTCCCCCTTAAAATAAGGGGGAGATAGAGGGGGTTATTAATGGAAGCTATTACCAATTCAATTACTTTTTTCTAAATCGGGAAGTGCCGTCAGAAAGGTTGAGTGGTTTATTCGGATGAACTTGCTTCGCTCTCTGGAATAAAGGTTCTTCAGCTTCCACATTATTCGGATCCGCAACGCAACAATCGACAGGGCAAACCTCTGCGCATTGCTCCGTGTCGTGAAAACCAACACACTCCGTGCAAAGTTCAGGATCAATGACGTAAGTTCCGTCTCCCGCACTGATAGCGTTGTTCGGGCATTCGGGCTCGCAAACACCGCAGTTAATACATTCTTGAGTGATCATCGTTGCCATAGTTTCCTCTTCCTCCTAATTTTTTTCGAGCTCCAATATTAGTGGATCATCCATCAAATTGCAAGGAGGGGCAATGGTTCGCGCCCTATTGGGTCGCCCAATAAGATTAAAGAACTCCCAGCGAGTGATCCGATTTCGAAAAGCCCCCAACATCGCGCTGGTTACAGCGATCGAATTTTGTTTTTCTACTCCCCGCATCATCATGCACAGATGCTGGGCTTCCATGACAACCCCTACCCCTAGAGGCTCCAACGTCTCCTGCAAAGTCTGGGCAATCTGATTCGTTAAACGCTCCTGGACTTGAAGGCGTCGGGAGTAAACCTCGACCAAACGGGCCAGTTTGCTCAAACCAATGACTTTCCCCTTAGGGATATAGGCCAGATGACATTTCCCAGAGAAAGGGAGGAGATGGTGCTCACACATGCTAAAGAAATCAATATCCTTTAAAACGATCATCTCTTCATGGTTTTCCTCAAAGAGGGCTCCATTGATCACTTCTCTTGGATCCTCCGCATACCCCTTGGTCAAAAATTTCCATGCCTTTTCCACTCGAAAAGGGGTTCTTTGAAGCCCCTCCCTTTGAGGATCTTCACCGATCTCTGTAAGTAACTGTCGAACTAACTCCGCAATCTCCATAGCGTTGATTCCATAACAAATAATATCGGGTGAATCAAGAAACTGCTCCTCTAATCGAATATTTCATCATACATCTGGTCGAGGATAGCCCGGTACTTCTCAACGACCGTGCGACGGCGAACTTTCTGAGTCGGTGTTAAAGTTCCCTCCTGAGTGGAAAAGTCTTGCGGAAGAATCTTAAACTTTTTGATCTGCTCATACCGCGCCAGCTCTTGATTCTTTTCCTCAATCCGTGCCTGAATAAAATCTTGAACGTCGGGATGCTCCACAAATTCTGAAAGGCTCGTGAAGGCAATGCCCCTCTCTTGTCCAAAGATCCTGGCCTCCTCAACATCCAGAGTAATCAAAGCGGTCAGATATTTTCGCCGATCTCCATATACCAGGACTTGACTGATCAAAGGGTGCCCTTTAATCAGGTTCTCAATATTCTGAGGCGCAACGTTTTTTCCTCCGGCGGTAATAATCAGATCCTTCTTTCGATCGGTGATCCGAAGATATCCCCCTGGATCCACTTCCCCAACGTCGCCCGTATGAAACCAACCTTCGTTGTCAATGGCCTCCGCCGTTTTCTCAGGATCTTTAAAATACCCCTTAAAAATGTTGGGGCCGCGGACTAAAATCTCGCCGTCCTGCGCAATCCTCACCTCCACTCCAGGAATCGGTTTGCCCACCGTCCCCAGTTTGTAATCCTCCACACGATTGGCGGTGGTGATAGCGGTTGTTTCCGTCAAACCGTAACCTTCGAAAACAAGAACCCCCGCGGCGTGGAAAAACTCTAAGATCTTAAGAGAAATGGGGGCTCCTCCAGAAACCATGAAGCGAATGTTCCCCCCCAACGCGGCCTGAATCTTTCGGAAAACCAGGAGATTTGCCAGGTTATATTGAATTTGGAGCAAGAACGAAGGCGGTTTGCCAGATTGAATACAACGACTCCGTTCCAGCCCCACGCGACAAGCCCATCGGAAAATGGCCTGGCGCCTTTTGTTGGCTGCGTTCACCTGCGAGCCGATCCGCGCATAAGCCTTCTCATAAATCCGTGGAACACTGGCCATAACGGTGGGGTGCGCCTCTTTCATCGTGGCTGCCACCTGATCCAGACTCTCAACAAAAACCCCGAGGGCCCCTCCATAAATTCCGATATAGTTCACCATCCGCTGAAAAACGTGGCAAAGGGGCATAAAAACAAGCCCCACGTCGCTAGGCCCCAGAGGAAGAATCTTCATGATGGTTTCAATCATGAAAAGGAAATTGGCATGGGTGAGAATAGCCCCTTTGGGAGGCCCTGTCGTCCCTGAAGTATAGATGATCGTCAATGGATCCTCCGGCTGAATTTCGTTCCGGAACTGATCTAATAATCCAGGTTCCTTCTGTTGTTTTTGCGCGCCAAGTTGCCGGAGCTGAACCAAAGTTAAAATAGTCTTCCCATCCACGGACGTGGCAGGATCAAAAACAACCACGTGGGTGAGATCCGGAAGATTTTTCCAAATCGACAAGATCTTTTTAAGCGCCTCCGAATGAGAAACGAACAAGACCTTGGCTTCACAGTGCCCCAAAATATATTCCACTTGACGGGCGGTGTCGGTAGGGTAGATTCCAACGGTCACTGCGCCGAAGTCGGTAATCGCATGGTCGGCCAGTGACCATTCCATACGGGTTTCACCGAGAATGGAAACCCGGTCCCCACGCCGAACCCCCAAGGCTAGAAGCCCACAGGAAATCTCCTCAATAAGAGGGACCGCCTCATCCCAACCGATGCCACACCACTGCCCCTCTCGCTTGTAACGAAAGAGCTCTCTCCCTTGATATCGATTTCGACACTCTCGGAAAGTATGTGCAATGGTGCGATATGAAGACATCCGTCAATCCCAAGTCACTTCAAATTCTGCGAGCTCTCCCCGTTTCATGTAGCGCAAGCGCCCCTGCTTCCGCCCATGTTCGTAGAGATCGCGAGTCAATTTGACATCATTTAAGCAATAAGCTTTGAGCTCTTCGATCTTCCCTTGTTTGAAATAATAAATGGCGTCCAAACCGCTCCCCGTTTTTCCAGCTCCAAGAGTGGCTGAAGCAATGCTATCTAAGCTCACTCGATGACCCAACCGCTGGCTAGCCACCTCGAGTATATCTAACGTGGGGAGTTGGTAAATCCCAGCGCCGAAGTACGGCTCCAACACCTTGTAATCAAATCCTTTAATATTGAAACCGATAACCCGATCCGCTTTCTCCAAAAGCCTGAGGAGAGAACCCAACTCCGACTCTTCAAAAACCTTGAAAGAGTCTGTTGCGTAATCATAGACCCCTACCACCGAAACCTTAAGCAAATGAAACTGCCTTCCGTCAACCTCATCAAAGGCCTTTTGTGTTTCGAGGTCTAGAACCACCTTCCCCATTTTCCCTCCTACGTGCCGCGACTATAACCGATTTCAGATAGAAAATAAACTCCGTTTTTCGAATTATCGGTGGGAAAAGTTCAAGCGGCTCCGAAGCTCCGGTCGCACCCTTCCGCGGCTCGCCCGGCGGGAAACCTTCCGGTATAACCGGCTTTCCTCGCCGTCTCGCCGCGGTGGGTACCCTCGCTGCCGCTAGTCGCCGCTTTCGAACTTTTCCCACCTCTTTAAGCTCTATCGATTCACTGGGATGTTTTTCCCGAACGAACGTTACGAAATTTTCGGGGTACCCCTCTAGGCGAAGGGAGCGTGCCCAAAGGGCCGATTTCTGCTGTTTGAGGCCGAAGGCCGAGTTCAGAAATCGAGCGACCGAGCCTTAGAGGGGTCGAAAAT
>JACQOV010000006.1 GCA_016202395.1 Deltaproteobacteria bacterium | reverse complement strand
GCTTTGTTTTGATAGGCTGTTCAAAAAGCTCCAGATGCGAGGCGGCCGACCGAGGCCGAGTGAGGCGTACTTGGTTAGTACGCCGCAACGAGTGCCGAGGGAGGCCAACGAAGCAGATGGACTTTTTCAACAGCCTGCCGAGGAGAAGGGATGATTTTTGAGAGATCCGTGGCCCTATTTAAGGCGCTAGCCGATGAGACACGGCAGAGGCTTCTGGAGTTTCTGACGGAGAGGGAAGTGAATGTGAGCCAGATCGTGAAAGCGTTTCAACCGATGTCTCAGCCCACGATCTCTCATCATCTTAAAATTTTGAAGAATGCCCAGTTGGTTCGGGCGATTAAGAGGGGGAAAGAGGTTTGGTACTCGGCCGATTTTCCGTCATTAGAGGATTGTATCAAGGATTTTATGGGGGGGCTGATCTCTAAATTTAAGAAGCCGTAAAAAAATTTGGGATCATCAATTGAAATATTTAAATACGTAGTTTTGAGTAATCAAACGAGGAGAGGAAAGGAAAAAAGGGAAGCAAAATGCGAAATATTGCAAAAGAGATCAAGATCTTCGAAGAGAAAGCGCGATTTCTGAGGGCTCGGGTAGTGCGCAATTGGTTTTGCGCGCTCTTAGAGTCGATCTTAGAGAAGACTGAAATGGAACAGGCTCGTCGCACCAAAGCTCGCGTCTAATTTTGTCAACTTAAGCGTTGACAAGGAGGTCTGTTGTGGTAAGGATAGAGGGGTGAACTCTCTCGATTCTTCAACGAATGAGACGGTCTGGGATAGAAAACGGCGTGGCCACTACGAAGTTTACTATCTCAAGTGGAATCATCTAAAAACTCGAACTGCGGTGTGGCTCCGCTACACCCTTCATGTGCCGGTTGCAGGAGGCGGTGAGCCGACCGTCTCTCTCTGGGGGATTTTTTTTGACGCCAAAGATCCTTCCAAGAATCAGGCTCTCAAGTCCACTTCTGTCATCCAAGATTGGATTTCCAAAAAAAATCCATTCTCGTTTTGGATCGACACGGCTGTCTTGACCGATCGCTCCGCGAAAGGTCGAATCGAAGAGAACGGAAAGTTTTTTGAATGGGATCTCCAATGGGATCCCAATCCTGATACGATCTGCTATCTCCCCTACGCCTGGCTCTACAAAGCCCCGCTTCCAAAAACGAAGGTTCTTACACCCAACATCGACATCCGTTTTCATGGAACATTTCGCACGCAGGATCAAACTTTTGTGTGTGAAGGAGAACCTGGGGAGCAGACTCACATCTGGGGGGTGAAGCATGCGCAGCGTTGGGTTTGGGGGCACTGCAATACTTTCAAAGAAGATCCGAGCGCCGTTTTTTGGGGGCTCTCCGCGCAGATCCCCATTGGATCGTGGATTACACCCCCTTTGAGTGTCTTTTATTTTCGATATCGAGGGGGAGAGTATCTGGTGAATCGACTTTGGAAGGGATGGTCTCATCCCACCGATTTTTCGCTGGGCCATTGGGATTTTACCGCCATCGTTTCAAAGGATCTTCGCTTGAAAGGGGAGTTCCGCACCACGTCCGATCGTTGTGTGGGAGTTGAGTATCGAGATCCCGATGGAGATCCCCTCTATTGTAACAACACCAAGATCGCAGACTTCCGATTAACCGTTCTTCGTCGAAAGGGGGGACAGTTTTTGCCGGAAACTTCTCTTCATGCGGAGGGGACATCGGCCTGGGAGCTGGTTGAGCGGAACTCTTATCCTCAGGTTCCTATCCAAATTTAATTTATAGCGCGCTGTGTCAATTTTGGTTGACATTGGGTTTGGAAGCTGCTATTAACGGGAAGGTTTAAGGAGAATTGATGTCTATACCCGCGTGTGTCATAGGGCGGCAAATCCGCGTCAAAGGAACTGTTTACGGCGAGATGCCCATGGTGGTGGCCGGTGAGGTGGAAGGGACACTTCAATCGAAGGCCCCGCTCGTTGTAGAGACCACCGGTTCCGTCAAAGCTCAGATTCAATGTGGGGAGATTCTTATTCGTGGAGAGATCGCGGGAGATGTGGAGGCCAGTGAACAGATTCAGCTCGTTCGTGGGAGTCGAGTGATTGGCGATCTGCATGCGCCGGAGATTTTAATGGAAGAGGGGGCTCAATTCCAAGGGAGAGTTGAGATGGATTTTGAGGTTCCTCCTTTGGAAGAGTTGAAATAAGGGATTTTCGTTATGGGCCAGGAAAATAACGGGCGGGACAAGAACAGTATCCACGTGATTGACGAAGGAATTGGTGTTCGAGGGGACCTCGAGGGGAAAGGGCGGCTCTATATCTACGGCAGGGTGGAAGGGAATGTGCGTGCGGGGGAAGAACTGCTGGTGGGCGGAAAAGCTCATGTTCGTGGGAACTTCTCATCCCGTGTGATCCATGTCGAAGGGATTGTCGAAGGGGACCTCGAGGCGTCCGAAAAGATCTTTCTTAAAGCGGGAGCGAGGATCGTTGGAAACATCCATACTCCCATTCTCATCATCGAAAAGGGGGCCCGTTATCGCGGAGAGATCGATATGGGGCTTTCCTACACCTCCAAGGAAAAAGAACAGTCTAAACCAATGGCCCCTCGAACGAGCCTCTTTTCTCGCGCCTTAGAACCGGAGCATGAGGAGGTCGAGGTTGTGGTTGAAAGAACTGAGAAACCTGTTGGTCTTATTTCTTCGCCTCCAAAAACGGTTTGATCAAATCGATCGGAATGGGGAAGACTACGGTTGAATTCTTTTCTGAAGTAATCTCCGACAAGGTTTGTAAATACCTTAGCTGCAAAGTTTGCGGTTGACTCCCCATAATTTTGGCAGCATCGGCCAGTTTTTGGGACGCTTGAAATTCTCCATCGGCATGGATCACTTTGGCTCGCCGTTCCCGCTCCGCCTCCGCCTGCTTTGCCATGGCCCGTTGCATCTCCTGAGGGAGATCAATGTGTTTAACCGCTACGTTAGAGACCTTGATCCCCCATGGATCGGTATTTTGATCGAGGATCTCTTGTAGATGCGCATTGATTTTCTCCCGGGCTGCAAGCAATTCATCCAACTCAGATTCTCCAAGGACAGAGCGGAGTGTGGTTTGGGCCAATTGTGACGTTGCGTAGAGGTAATCGTGAACCTCAATCACCGCTCTTTCTGGATTCATCACACGGAAATAAATGACCGCGTTCACCTTGATGGAGACGTTATCTTTCGTAATGACGTCTTGTGGAGGGACATCCAACACGATTGTTCGGAGGCTCATCCGCACCATTCTGTCGATGAAAGGGATCACATAGATGATCCCGGGGCCTTTCGACTTTTGCAGGATTCTCCCCAACCGAAAAACCACCGCTCGCTCGTATTCATTTAAGATCTTGATTCCTGACAAAAGAAACAGGATTAGAACCAAAATAGGGATTAAACCGGTGATCATTTTAGACCTCCTTGGGTGCGTTCTACTTGTAAAACCATTCCTTCAACGGCAATCACTTTAACAGAAACTCCTTGTTCAATCGGCTCCGAACTTACAGCATTCCAGAGCTCTCCATGGAGAAAAACCTTCCCCTGAAGATCCAGTTTCTCTCTAACAGTTCCTCTCTCACCGATCAATCCCTCGACTCCCGTGCGGACCCTGCGTCGTTGCGAAGTGATCGCTAAGAAGATTCCTGTTCCCATCACCAGGGTGGTGGCTCCAACGACCGCTGCTACCACTTTCAACGAAAGTTGGAAGCCAGGAACCCCCGAGTTAAAGAGCATAAGCGATCCCAGAGTCAGGCAAATAATCCCGCCGATGGTGAGAAAACCGTAGCTCACAATTTTAATTTCCGCAATGAAGAGGATCACCCCCAGTAAAATGAGCAAGATTCCGGCATAGTTGATCGGGAGGGTTTGCAGAGCCACTAATCCAAGGATGAGAGAGATTCCGCCGATGACTCCTGGGAAGATCGCTCCAGGATTGGAAAGCTCGAAGAAAAGTCCCCACATCCCAATCATCATGAGAATATAGGCGATGTTGGGATCGCTCAGAGTGTTTAAAACCCGATGGCGCAATCCCATCTCCTGCAGAACAATCTCGGCCCCTTTTGTTTGCAGGATCGATTTTTGATTCCCTAAAGGAATCTCTTTCTGATCGATCTTTTCCAGAAGCTCCGGGAGCGAAGAGGCCACGTAATCGATCACATTTATTTTAACCGCCTCTTCCGCAGTGATCGAGACCGACTCGCGAACCGCTTTTTCGGCCCACTCGGCGTTGCGCCCATGTTTTTCAGCAATCCCTCGGATGTAGGCGGCCGCATCGTGTTCGACCTTTTTGGACATCGTCTCATCCATCTTTTCGCCCCCCATGGCTACAGGATGAGCCGCTCCCAGATTGGTTCCTGGCGACATTGCGGCAACGTGACTGGCTAACATAATGAAAACTCCCGCGGAGGCGGCCCGCGCCCCACTCGGAGCGACGTAGACAATCACAAGAACCCCACTCTCCTCCATCGCCTTCACAATGGTGCGCATCGAGGTGTCAAGTCCGCCTGGGGTGTCCAATTGAATGACGACAGCGCTAAAGCCCTCTTTTTCCCCTCGCTCAATCCCTTGTTCAATGTAATCCGCCACAATCGGATTGATGGTCCCGTCTACGGTGAGTTGAAGAATACGTGAAGAGGGAACTCCTTCCTCTGCTTGTATCATCGGCGAGGTCAAGAGTAGAGTGACTAAAATCCCTTTTAAAAAGGTTGGATACATCGCCGTGAATCATACCCAACCCACCCCGAATAGTCCAGAGTCGCTATCGTGTTTTGGGAAGTCCTAGGAAATCGCGGACTTTTTGCATGTCTTCCCAGACCTGACGTTTAGCGGGCGGATTGCGCAGAAGATAGGCGGGATGGTAGGTCGGCATAACAGCCATTCCTTGGTAGTCATGAAATTGATTGCGAAGTTTGCTGATTCCAGCCGTCGTTTGGAGTAAAAATTGAGTTGCGATATTGCCCAGAGTCACGATCACTTTTGGGCGAATCGCTTCGAGTTGCATCTGTAAAAAAGGAGAGCAAAGACGAATCTCTTCGGGAAGTGGGGTGCGGTTATTGGGTGGCCGACATTTGATGACGTTGCAAATATAGACCTGTTCCCGCTTTAGCCCGATCGCTTCGACGATGCGTGTGAGCAATTGGCCGGCTCTTCCCACAAAAGGGCGCCCTTGCGCATCTTCATCCGCTCCAGGCCCTTCCCCCACGAAAACGAGGTTCGCTTTGGAATCCCCTTCGCCAAAAACCAGATTGCTTCGGGTTTTACAGAGCTCCGAGCCACAGCCATCGCCAAGTTGCGATCTAATCTGCTCCAGGGTTAATCTTTTCTCAGGAGGCCGCGCCTTTTTAGAAGGTTTAGAAGAAGTTTGGATCGGGAGCTCTTCTACTCCCATGGTTTGAAGGTAACGAAGATAATTTTTAGTCTCTGGATTCATGTCTGTTTACACGGATTGGAAGCTTTGCTACAATAATAAACGGGAAGCCGTTTCGCAAGGGGTTGGAAGATGTTTTTCATAGTTACCTTCCTAATTCTTCTGTTTTCTCTCTCGGTCGATGTGGCTTTTGCATGGGGGCCTTTGACTCATGTCCGATTCGGACTTGAGGCCTTGCAGTATTTGCCGTTATTTGCCCCGGCCGTCCAGGAGTTTGTGCGTCTTCATCCCCTCGATTTTCTTTATGGGAATCTCAGCGCCGATCTCATCATTGCCAAGGATATGGTACGAGAGAGCGAGAAGCATTGCCACCGTTGGGAGATCGGGTTTGAGGTTTTGCAAGTTGCGAAAACTCCGGCGCAAAAGGCCTTTGCGTATGGTTATCTCACTCATCTTGCGGCGGATACCATTTCTCATAACTTTTTTGTCCCTGAACTTTCAGTGACTCATTTTAAGGCGCGCCGTCTCCAACACTCCTACTGGGAGCTCCGTTTCGATCATGCCGTAGCAAGAGACCTTTGGGATCCCACCTTCCAGATCGCCAAGCGGTGCCGTCATCACGATGCGCTTTTAGCGGCTGTTTTGCAGAAAACTTTGTTCTCGTTCCGAACGAATGGGAGGATTTTTCATGGGGTCCTTTGGGCACAGCGTTTGAAACGATGGAGAAAGACCACCGCTTGGATCGATAGGCGTTCCCGTTGGGCTGTCTCCAGCGGTGCTGTGGATCGATACTTCACTTTAGCGATGGATTCGGTTTTAGGGTTCCTTGCCGATCCGCACCGGGCTTACTGTCGAAGGTTGGATCCGACAGGACATCCTATTCTGGATTCGGCCAAAACGATTCGAATTATTCTTCAGGAGTTGGAGCGGGAAAAGAAGCTGACGCACACAGTTTTGGAGAAGGTCCGCAGCGGTCTTCAGCTCTCCCTCCCTCCCGCAGGGCTCTACAGCCGCGAAAAAGAAAAAATCACGAATTAATTATTTCGGTGGGAAAAGTTCACTGGGATGGTTTTTCTCGCTTCACTCGCAAGATTTTTGACCCG
>JACQOV010000098.1 GCA_016202395.1 Deltaproteobacteria bacterium | reverse complement strand
TACTCCCACTGTTACCGATGTATCTCAACCTCTTCAGGAGATCTAGTGTGTTGAATAGAACGGGGTTAGGCTAGGGATTGGTTGCGAAACGCACTACACCGTATCGACGCTCGCACTTATTTTTAGACCAAGCCGTTCGACAGTATGAATTTTTATGCGTGTCTTTGCTTTGAACAAAGTAGATCGCCCCGTTTTGAACACCCACACTGTGTGTGACCCAGCCGTTCTTTTCAGGCTCGGAGCCGGTGACGAGCTCTAGGTCTGTTCCATCAATATTAGAGATCCAGTAGCGGATATAATAAGGGGTGAAATCTTCGGTGTAGTACCCTGGCATGGAGAAGAAACGCATTTCTGCGGTGGAAAGAGAGCTATAAAAACCGTCATAAAATGGAGGAAATTTTAACAGGTGATCGATGCGTTCTGAAAAATGATTGGCCCCATCCGAAAAAGCGGGATTTCCTTGGGTGCTGAGGAAGAACACCTGTTGCCCCTTGTCGAGTAATTTTGAATGTTCGTACCATGCGGGATGATTATCCACCACGAACGGTTCTGAAGAACTCTCTCCAGGCCAGTTGAGTTTAATAAAATTATCAAGAACTCCTTTTTCGTTGAAAGTTCCCATAAAAAGGCGCAAGGATTGCTTCGAAAATCCTCCCCCTGTGAAAAGGAGACTCTTGTCCTCGGGCCATTCTGGTGAGACCCCATTGGCTTCGTAGAATCCATGATCAAGGCCCGGAAGAGCGAAACGAATTTTTTCCATCCGGAAGGGGGGATTGGATTCTTCTTCATAGATGAGATCGGCAAAGAGAAGGGTGTCCACGATGAGTTTCAACGATTCTGGATTCCAACTGCCTGTCCAAAAGATCTGTTTCCCATCCGGAGAGAGGTGGGCCTGGAAGCCCCAAGCGCCGGGGGGAGTTTCTTTGGGGAGAAGAGGGGAGGCCCCTGTGCCATCGAGTCGAATGGCGTAGAATTGGATGGCCTGTCCTTGTCCTTGCCATCCCCATGAAGAAGGGTGCTCATTGACTTGAAAAAAGAGGCCCACCGGTTCGCCGTCGGGGCCTTTGATCCATTGAGGAAGAAGACCCATATTCGGTTGATTGTCAAAGATCCCAATCTGAAATCCCTGAGGCCACGTTTTACAAGTGATACAGCATTTGTCCAGAGACTCTTGACCGTTGCAAAGCGGCGGTCGTTCCCCCATTTGTTTATCCGTGGCTCGCACGATCCCTTCGCCGGCCTTGTCTGTAACATAGACTTGATGGAATCCCCCTCCGATCTCAAGCAGGAAGGCCACTTTTGTGCCATCGGGAGAGAGGTTGTATTCATTGGGCACAGGAAAGGGGGGGAATGCGTCGAGAACTACTTCTCCTTCGAAAAGAGGGCACTCTTTCCCCTCGTTTTCGAAAGGGCCGCAGTATATTTCGGTCTGACGCTTTGAAGGATTTTTTGGCGGAGTGGCCTGTCGGTATTTCCACAGAGAGCCGACGGTGGTATTGGAATAGTCGAGGGTTGATTCTCCCGTGTTGAAATCGCAAGAGCGCACGAAGGCTCCGTCTCCATAACTTTGCTTTCCATCGTTGTCGGAGTCGCGATAATAAAAGACGGTGTTGGGATTTCGGTTGGGATTATCCATCTCTTTTAGGCTTTGAAAGTTGAGCTCTAAAAAGTTTTCAACATCGAGAGGGAGACGTGGAATTTCTAAAGGGGACCCATCGGTTGATTCCACGAAAAGAGGGCTGCACACCCCGGAATCCAGAAGACAGGGCTCTGTGTTGGGGCCTTTGTAGAGATTGGCTACGGTGGATCGCAGGGTAATGTAGGGGCTGCCGGGGGCCATATAGGCGGCGAAAAAAGCGTCGACCTTGTCCCACACGCCCACGAAAACCAAATCAAGAAGAGGATCTCCGCACTTTCCCTGGGTGTAACGGATTGGAAGAGGGCCTCCATCGGTTGCCCGAAGCGTGCAATCGTTTTTCCAGATCTCTTCAAGATCTTTCTCGAATTCCGTTTGCTGCGAGGTGGCATCCAGATACGAGTCCCTGTAGAGGCAGTCGAAGTGACTGTGATAGGTGTGCCCCCATGTTGTCAAAGGAATGTAAAGGGCGCGCAAACTCTTGTGACGATTGAAAGAGGGTTCAATGACGTCGTCGAAGAAGAGGTGATTAAAATGGGTGTAGTTGCGGAACAGCCTTGCCAGATAGCGTCCATAGGTGGACTGGCATCGGTTGTTTTCGATCGCTTCGCTGGTGGAGAATTGTTCGAGAGCCGTTTCCCAATCCCCCCGTTCCAGAGCCCGTTTCCCGCAGTCGAGCGCTGTTTCGGCGCTGTCACATTCGACGAGGGAGGCATGACAAGCCTGGATATAGATGTCAGGGGAATCCTCTTCTCCATCCAAGAACTGTTTGGGGCATGATTTTGCGTAAGTTCGAGGAATCGAGGAAGGGATCGGCCCTTCCTGAGCGGTTCTCTGGATGACATCCTTCTGAGGGCAAACTCCTTCAAGTGGAGTCTCTGTTTCTCCAACTTCAGGTGGAGAGGCCTCTTCAGGTGGAATGAATGAAGATGAACTTTCGCGACTACAATTCAGGATTCCTAGAATCCCAATGAACCCCAAAAGATATTTCCTCATGGCTATGCTTCTCCCGGTCTTGAGTCTATGAACAATGGTTTGTTCATTCAAAGAGAGAACGCATATTTTTTAAAAACACCTTCTTCCACCTTCCGATTCAAGAAAATACAGCCACTTTTATCCTAAAAAGCCCTCCTAATGGGCAAGTTAGACTCGATGTGTCAGCCATGAGCAGAAGTGGACGGGGCCATTGTTCATTGAATCTTAGGCTTCTTAGGCTGAAAGGGTTAGCTTTCGTAGGCGCAGGGAGTTCCAGAGGACGGAAACGGAACTCAAGCTCATGGCGGCGGCGGCGATCATGGGGCTTAAAAGAATTCCAAAGAAGGGGTAAAGAATTCCGGCGGCCACTGGCACGCCCACGGCATTGTAGAAGAAAGCCCAGAAAAGATTGAGTCGAATATTTCGCATTGTGGCCTCGCTCAGGCGTCGTGCTCGAACGATGCCGCGAAGGTCTCCTTTGAGCAACGTGACGCCGGCGCTTTGAATGGCCACATCGGTTCCCGTTCCCATCGCAATTCCAACATCGGCTTGAGCCAGCGCTGGGGCGTCGTTAATTCCATCGCCCGCCATCGCCACGAATTTTCCGTGCTTTTGCAGCTCTTTAATCTTTTCCGCTTTTTGATGGGGAAGAACCTCGGGAATCACTTCATCGATTCCCAGTCGATTCGCTACGGCCTGCGCGGTGGTTTTGTTATCCCCCGTGAGCATCACCACTTGAATCCCTTCTCGATGGAGAGATTCAAGCGCTTGAAGAGTGGTTTCTTTAATGGGGTCGGCAACACTGAGGAGACCGGAAAGTTTCCCATCGATGGCCACGAACATCACGGTTTGTCCCTCCGATCGAAGCCGTTCAACCTCTTCGTGGATTCCTCGAAGGTCGATCTTCAAATCTTTCAGGAGCGCGGCGTTCCCCAGGGCGATCGAACGCCCTTCGACGATCCCTTCCACCCCTTTCCCTGTCATCGATTTGAAATTTTCGACTTTCCCCAGAGAGAGTCTTCGTTCCAAAGCCCCGTCTACGATAGCCGTAGCCAGGGGGTGTTCGCTCCCTTTCTCTAATGTTGCGGCGTAACGAAGCAGATCCTGTTCCACTGCATCTCGCAGAGGTTTGACAGAAACCAGTTTTGGTTTTCCTACGGTGAGAGTTCCCGTTTTATCGACCACGAGGGTGTCCATTTTTCTCAGAGTTTCTATGGCCTCGGCGTTTTTGAAAAGAACTCCCAGTGTAGCCCCTTTCCCGGTTGCAACCCTGATCGACATTGGTGTTGCCAGACCCAAGGCGCAAGGGCAGGCAATGATTAAAACAGCGACAGCATTAATTAAGGCATAAGCCATTCGAGGCTCAGGTCCCCAAAGTGTCCATGCGATGAAACTGAAAACGGCTACGAGAACGACCGCGGGAACAAAGTAACCTGCCACCACATCGGCTAATTTTTGGATGGGGGCGCGGCTTCTTTGCGCCTCCGCCACCATTTTGACGATTTGTGAAAGAAGAGTGTCGGCTCCGATTTTTTGCGCTTGGATTATCAATGTTCCGGTTTCATTGAGGGTGGCTCCGACGACTTTATCGCCGGGGCTTTTTTCGACCGGAATCGGCTCTCCCGTGATCATCGATTCGTCGATGGAGCTGATCCCTTCGATCACCGTTCCATCCACAGGGACTTTTTCTCCGGGGCGAACTCGGAGCTTGTCTCCGACTTGAACTTGATCCAGAGGGACATCTTTCTCAGTCCCATCTTTTTCGATGCGTCGCGCCATCTTTGGAGCGAGTCCCAGAAGCGCTCGGATCGCCGCCCCTGTTTGGGATCGGGCTCGAAGCTCTAACACCTGACCCAATAAAACCAACGTTACGATAACGGCTGCAGCCTCGAAATAGACCGCCACGTGTCCGTGATGACGGAACGATTCTGGAAAAATCGATGGAAATAAAATGGCCATTAAACTATAGGCGTAGGCGACAAAAACACCGATGCTGATGAGTGTAAACATATTAAGACTGCGATTGACGATCGATTGCCAGCCCCGAACAAAGAAGGGCCAAGCCCCCCAAAGGACTACCGGAGTGGAGAGCGCGAATTGAATCCAGCCGAGAGTTTTGGGTGTTAAGATCTTCTGGATCGGTTTGCCTGGAATCATCTCCGACATCGCAATCAAAAAGACCGGGACCGTTAGGACCAGGCTTATCCAAAATCGGCGCGACATGGATTGAAGCTCCGGATTCTCTTCTTCCAAGAGGATCGTTTTGGGCTCCAACGCCATCCCACATTTCGGGCAGCTTCCGGGTTTATTGGAGGCGACCTCCGGATGCATCGGGCAGGTGTAGGTCCTCCTTTCATTTTTTGAAGAGGTTCCCGAACTTTCCCTCTCCCCTTTGGGGAGAGGGCTAGGGTGAGGGGGATTAGCGAATTTTCTCGGATCTTCCTGAAATTTCTTTAGGCAGTTCGGACTACAAAAATAGTAAATCTTTCCCTCGTACTCGAACTTCCCTTTGGCCTTCTCTGGTGAAACTTCCATTCCACAGATGGGATCTTTGGCTGTGTTTGAGGTTATTTCCGTCGCCACGGCATCTCCTATTTGAATCCTAGTTTTTTTCGTATAAAATCTCGGATGATAACCATTCTTCGTAGAGCGTCACGGGCTTCCTCCTCGATGGCCGTTTCTCCGGGATACCGAAATTCAACAGCATATTCCTCAAGTTGGCTGGCATCTTCAAAGAGAGTTCGAAACTCTGGATCGAGAGGTTCGATCAATTCAATCAAAATTTTCAGTGAATGAATCTTCGGCGCTTCTTGCTCTTTAGAATTCAAGAAGGCTTTAAGATACTTTTCCGCGCATTGTTGCGCATGGAAGCAGACTACATCGGTGACCTCTGCTAACTCTTTTTGTGAAAGGATACGGCAAGCCTTGAGATCCTCCTCAGCCTTTTTAACCCATTCGTTCACGATGGGGGAGTTCATAGAGGACCTTTCCTTCCGTTAAGATTTTGTTGAAGAATAGATCGCCGTTCTCTATTCTTTGATGGACTTCCTCGGGGGTATTTACCAGAATATCGACCGGCACGAGTGGCGGCTGACAGATTGCTTTCACAATCCGTCGCCTCTGAGCGGGCCTTAAAGGACTCAACGCCTTTGTCATCACCAACAGATCGACATCGCTATCTCGATGAGGCTTTCCCCAGGCACGTGATCCAAAAAGGATAATCTTTTCAGGATTAAAAGTGGTCGCGATCTCATGAGCCATCTTTTGGAGAATGTCCAAAGTGACTGGAACAGGATATTGAAGATTTTTTGTATCTGTTTTTTCTTGCACCGAGGGTTCTTTATCTCCGAAAAAGAAGGAGAGCGGTTTCTGATAAAAATCGGCCAGTTTTTTGAGTTCCATGGCTGTCAGTTCCCGGTAACCTCGCTCCATCTTGGAGAGGACGGATTGAGATATCCCCACCGCAGAAGCGACCTCTTCCTGTGTGTATCGACCCCGGCTTTGGCAAAGTCTAGCTAAAAAAGCCTTTTTAATCAAGTTGTTTTGGCCTCTCTTCATATATTCTATTATAGAATATTCAATAATAGAATAATTGTCAATGGCAGCAAAGAACGGCGCGTTTACTGACGGCTCAGGTGGACAAAAGACTAAAAGTTACCCAATTTTTAACGATCCAAGATTGACTCGCTGGTATCATTTTCGTCCTTTTTCATATTTCCAGCCCATGGGTGGATTTTTTGTTGACTTTCTTGAAGCCATTTTAAAACGGTTTCCTTTTCTTCATCGGACCACCACGCATTCCAATGGAGGAGTTTGTAACGGAACATCGGCATCTCATTTTTTTGAATCACTTTTTCAATCTCTTCCAAATCTTCGAGAGGGGTTGTGTCTTCATGACCTTTAAATGGGAAATCGTTGGACAGGTCGAGATGCTTTTTCCCTTCCTCCATATCATGATCTAAAAGTTGTTGGAGGCCTGGAATGGCGTAATACCAGGGATAGTGGGTATATTGAGAGTGGCAATCGAAACATTTCTGCTTAAAGATTGGCCGCACATTCTCCAGATAATCATGATTAATTGCGTTCAGCGCCTCTTGAGGAATAGGCGCCTCTGTTTTTGGAGATGTTTCTTCCTCGTGGTGATGTTTCTCATGAGCCCAGATCCACGGGGTTCCAGAAAGGATAACGACCATACCCACTAAAATAAATCTCGGATTTATTTTCATATCTCCTCCTCTAAAAAATCTTTTCTTCATTCATGCCACCGCATCCATTTTCATCAAAAGAGTGATTGCACCGGCCGTTGTAGCAAGAATCTCCGGTGTAGCCTTCCGGATTGGCTTGCTCCTGCCATTCTGTTACTGCCTTTTTTACTTGCGCGACATTGTAATTGCGTTTGGCAATCAGGAAAGCCGACAAACCCCACACACTTTTGGCAAGGTTGCACGGGCAGCAACAAGTTGCAGCGGTGGAATTGCTGCAACAAGGGGCTGGCATGGAGGATAGAGCCGCTTCCTGGATTTTTTCCTGCTCTGGCGTGAGTTGGATCGAGTGATAATAGTCGATATAAATCTTCGCCTGAGCGCGAGCGTCTTGTGATGAAGCGGTTGTAACACCCAAAAGACACAGTCCTACCATTAGACTCAAAAGTTTTCTCATGGATCTCCTCCTTATGGAACGTTTCTTTTTAATGTGCGTCCTTTCCAAATTGCAAAAATTGCAGGATAAACCAATAATTCTCCAATGAAGGAAGTCAATATACCGCCGACCATCGGGGCCGCAATGCGTTTCATCATATCGGCTCCCGATTCATGGATGGGGGCCCACATAATTGGCAATAGCCCCATAAATAGGGCCCCTACGGTCATGAGTTTGGGGCGAAGCCGTTGGACCGCTCCATGATGGATCGCTTCCTTCAGGTCTTCCCAGTTCTGCATCTTTCCCTTCTTGACCCATTGCTCATAGGCGAGATCGAGATACAGAAGCATAACGACACCGGTTTCCGCATCGACTCCCGCGAGCGCAATGATGCCGACCCAAACGGCGACACTCACGTTGTAGCCGAGGATCCAAAGGATCCCAAAGGCTCCGATGAGCGAAAACGGCACGGCGAGTAAAACGATTCCGGTTTTGATCCCACTCCCGGTGTTCATGTAGAGAAGGAGGGCGATGAGAAGGAGTGTTACCGGCACGACTACGAGGAGCCGTTGTTTGGCCCGCTCCATGTATTCAAACTGTCCGCTCCAAGAGAGATAATAACCTGCAGAAAGCTCGACTTCGCTAGAGATGAGCGCTTTGGCCTCTTCCACATAGCCTCCGATGTCCCGGTCTTCAAAGATATCAATAAAAACCCAGCCGGTGAGCATCCCATTTTCATCTCGAAGGGAAGGGGGGCCCATGGTGATTTCAAGATCCGCAATCTCTCCAATCGGGATCTGTGCGCCAGAGGGGAGAGGAACGAGGACGCGGCGGAGTTGATTTAAGTCACTGCGAAGCTCTCGGGGATAGCGGACATTCACTGTATAGCGTTCTCTCCCTTCAATGGTTGTGGCAATCTCCATTCCACCGATGGCTGTTTCGATGATCTCTTCGGCATCTCCTATCGTTAAACCATAACGAGCGATCGACTCCCGCCGAAGTTTGAAATCGAGGTAGTATCCGCCGGTTACTCGTTCTGAAAAAACCGATCGAGTCCCCTCCACTTGAGGGAGAACCCCCTCGATATGCTCTCCAATCTTTTGGATTGTTGCGAGATCGGGCCCAAAGATTTTAATTCCGACCGGCGTTCGGATTCCTGTCGTGAGCATGTCGATTCGCGTTTTGATCGGCATGACCCACGCATTAGAGGTCCCGGGGAGTTGCAGCGTTTGATTCAACGCCTGAACAAGCTCTTCCCAACTGCGCCGTTTTTGTTCGGGCCAAATCCATCGAAAAGGGAATTTGAGCCGATCGGGCATCCACGAAGAGTACCAACGTTCGTGATCGATTTTGGGCCATTGGCGCATCGGTTGGAGCTGCACGACCGTCTCCACCATCTCAAAAGGGGCGGGGTCGGTTGCGGTTCGGGCCTGTCCGATCTTTCCAAAAACGGTGTTCACCTCGGGGAATGTTTTGATCAGCTTGTCTTGGATCTGAAGCCATTTTTTTGCTTCTTCCACCGAGATCCCAGGGAGAGTCGTTGGCATGTAGAGAAGATCCCCTTCGTTTAATGGAGGCATAAACTCAGAACCCAAACGAGAGTAGAGAGGGAAAATCGTGAGGATCATTAAAGCCATAATAACAATCACCGTTTTTCTATTCTCTAAGATCCAATTCAAGATTGGTGCGTAGATCCGGAAAAGGGATTTGCTAACCGGATGGTTCTCCTCTTTGTGGATTTTCCCAGCGACGACGAAGTTGTAGATTTTGGAGAGCCATCGAGGCCTCAACTCTCTCTCTTTGCCAGGGCGCAGCAGGATCTGAATGAGAGCGGGGGCGAGCGTGATCGCAAGAAGCGCCGCAAAGAAGATGCTAAAGTTTTTTGTGAAAGCGAGTGGTTTAAAGAGTCTCCCTTCTTGTCCTGTGAGAGCAAAGATCGGCATGAAGGAGACGGCAATGACGAGCAACGAGAAAAAGATCGGCCGTCCTACCTCTTGGCAAGCGTGGAGTAGCACATCGAAAAGAGGCTCCTTCTCTCCATGCTCTTTCCATTCCTCCAGCCGTTTGTGCGCGTTTTCAACCAGAATGATGGCGGCGTCGACCATCGCTCCAATGGCAATCGCAATCCCACCCAGCGACATGATATTGGAGGTCACGCCGAGGTAGTACATCGGAATAAATGAGAGGAGCACGGCAATCGGGAGAGAGAGGATCGGCACGAGAGAGCTTCGGAAGTGCCAGAGGAAGAGAAGAATCACGAGCGCGACCACCAGCATCTCTTCTAAAAGTTTCTTTTGCAGGGTGTGGATCGAGCGCTCAATCAGGCCGGAGCGGTCGTAGGTCGTCACCAGTTTCACCCCTTTAGGGAAGGACGGTTCCACCTCTTTGAGTTTGGTTTTCACCCGTTCGATCACGTCGTAGGCGTTCTCACCAAAACGCATCACGACAACGCCTCCCACCACCTCTCCCATTCCATTCAATTCGGCGGCTCCACGGCGCATGTCAGAGCCGAACTGGACATGGGCGAGGTCCTTCACTCGGATGGGGTTTCCCCGTATGTCCGATAGGACGGCGATCTCTTCGATGTCTTTTAGGGAACGGATGTAGCCACGCCCTCGGATCATGTACTCTGTTCCAGTCATCTCGAGCACTCGTCCTCCGACATCATTGTTCGAGGATTGAATCGCCTCGATCACCTCATGGAGTGGGATGTTGTAGGCGAGTAGTCGATTGGGATCAATCTCCACCTGATACTGTTTTGTAAATCCTCCGAGGGAGGCCACTTCGGCAACCCCGGGGACCGATTGCAGCCAATAGCGGAGATACCAATCTTGAAAACTTCGCAGCTCGGCAAGAGAGTTTTGGCCGGTTTCATCGACCAGAGCATACTCGAAAACCCAGCCAACACCGGTGGCATCGGGGCCCAAAGCGGGATTCACCCCTTCAGGGAGATTCCCTCGAATTTTACTCAAAAGCTCGAGTGTGCGACTGCGAGCCCAATAGATATCGGTTCCGTCCTCGAAAATGGTGTAGACAAAGGAGAGGCCAAAGAAGGAATAACCGCGCACCACTTTCACTTTGGGGGCCGCGATCATGGCAGAGACAATCGGGTAAGTCACCTGATCTTCTAAAATATCGGGGGAGCGGCCGGGCCACTCGGTAAAGATAATCACCTGCACGTCCGAAAGATCGGGGATTGCGTCAAGCGGAATGTTTCGGATGGCATAGAGGCTCCCCAAAATAGCCATTCCTGTGAAGAGAAATGTGAAAAATCGATTCCGAGAACAGAACTCGATGATCTTATTGACCATGTTGATGCCCTCCAGCTCCAGAAGAAAACGCTCCTCGGATTTGACTTTCGGAATCGAGGAGGAAATTAGCGCTTGTGACCACAATCTCTCCTTCATTCAGACCCGATAAAACCTGCAACATCTCATCCGATTCCCCTCCGAGCGTTACTTCTCTGGGTTCGAAGATCCCTGGATCTTTTTGGACCATCACGATGTTCCGCTGTCCCGTTTTGAGGACGGCGCTTTTAGGGATGGTGAGGCTTTCTCCCAAAGGGATATCGATGTAGACATCGAGAAACATCCCAGGCTGAAGGATCCCTTCGGGGTCTTGGACCTCCGTTCGGGCAGTCAACGTCCGATTTTCAGGATTGACGAGAGGGGTGATGGCGTCAATTTTTCCTGTGAAGCCTCTTTTCGGGTCGCCGGCTGTCTCGATCGTGATAGGTAATTCTTCACGGATGAGAGGGCGTTCGGATTCGTAGATCGCCGAGTAGATCCACGCCTTCCCGGTTCCAATGGTGAGGTAGAGAGAGGAATCAACCTCTCCTTCTTTGCGAAGCGCTTTGATCTGAGATTCTGTCATTCCCAAAAGAAGAAGCTTTTGATGAGTCGCTCGTATGAGAGTGTCGGCTTTGGAGCGAACGGCAGCAAGATACTCCTTCTGTGTGACATAAAGCTCTCGGTCGGAAGCAACGGTTCCGTAGGTTCGGAGTTTTCGGAGGAGCTCTCTTTTCTCTACGGTCGCAGTTTTTACCCCGATCAGCCACTGCTGTTCAGGAGTAACGCGGATCGTTGCAAACCCGGGGACACTCGATTGTGGGAGATCTTCCTGTTCTTTGACCGGGATAAGATCCATGCCGCAGATGGGGCATTGTCCCGGCTCTGTTTTTCGAATCTGCGGATGCATCGGGCAGGTGTAGAGCTTTTGTTCCTTCTCATCTTTTTTAGGCGTTTCAGGAGGGGTTTCATGTTGATTCTCATGCATCATCCCCTCGTGGTCGTGCATCATCCCTTCATGCCCCTCATGGGGATTTTCTTCGGGATTCGCGTGTACTCCTCTCATGATCAGGAGAGCTGCGGCCAATAAAGCCCCGGATGCCAGTAAAAGATATTTCTTCATGGTTGTTCCTCCTTCATTCCCACGATCCAGTTTAAACGGGCGTGGGTGATTTGGTAATTAGACTCGAGTTCGTAGAAAGCAAGCTCTGTTTCCAGCAGAGTCTTGAGCGCTTCAATCGTTGAGAAAAAATCGGCCTGTTCGGTTTGGTAGGAAAAATAGGCCGATTCATAGGTCGCTTGAGTTTGTGGCAGGAGCGACTGCTCAAAAAGGGAGAGCTGCCGATCTTGGCGTTCCAGAGTTCGGAAGGTCTCTTCCACCTCGTAGAGGAGTTCATTCCGAATGTGATGATAGTGATGCTCCATCGATCTCTTTTCTGCCGCCATCTCCTCCACTTTTCGACTCTGTCGCCAATGGGCCCAAAGGGGAATATTGATCATGACCGAGCCGGCAAAAAGATCTGATCCCGACATAGGATCGTTTTTAATCTCATCCCGTTGCATGTAACTCAATCCGAAATCGAAATCCGGCCAGTACTCCCTTTTTGCCACGCGCAGCTCGGTTTTTGCCTTTTCGACTTCTTGCCCCATGGCTTCAAGTCGTGGCGCTGTCTCGATCTGGTCCGTTTGAGGTTTTGCGGGGAGAGGGGTGCGCGAAAAATCGTAGGCGGCGGTAAAGGGGGTGTCGATGGGGCGATTGAGCAGCTGATTGAGCCGAGCGCCCAGCGATTGCCGTTCTTGCTCCATCGCCAGAAGCTCACTCTCTAGTTCGGTCGCCATCGTTTGGGCCCGGAAAACGTCAGCCCCGCTCTCATCCCCCACAGCGTAGCGGGCTTGGGTGACCTCGGCCATCGCATTGAGAAGACCCCGGTTCTTTTGGAGGACCTCAATCGCTTTGTCAACTCGATAGAGCTCAAAGTAGGTCTCTTCCACCTCGTAGCGGATCTCATTGGTTTTGTCTTCAAGCATCGCTTTGGCGGAGGCTAGAGCCTCTTTTTCCGCCTTTTTCATGAGCGAGAGTTTCCCGGGGAAAGGGACCATTTGATTGATAGAGATCTCCTTCCCGGTCATTTCTTCGGTGTTGAAGGCAGGGTTTTTGACAGGGAGATTGGTAACGCCAAAACCCAGGCGAGGGTCTTCGAGCGCCCCGGCCTGCGGAACGCGTGCTTGGAGCGCCTGAATCGTTTCGCGCTCGGCCGCAAGCTCCGCGTTTTGCGCGATGGCTTCGTCAATTACTTTTTCGATCTCGGTTTTTTCATCGGCGGCCGCGGGCTTCTGACTCCAAAGGGTCATCCAACATAGCCCGAGGACCGCTCCTCTCCAAAATGGACTTAAAGACATAAAACACCTCCTTAAAGCGAAGAGCCAGTCAACGGAGATTTGAGGTGTTTTATTTTAAATGATTAAGGCGCTATTTGCGAGATAAATCGGTGGTCCTTGGGGACCGAGAGGCTGGATTATTTCAAAAACTTGAGAGAAATCTTGAGAAGAATGGTTTAACGCTGCAGTGAATTGCGGCATAAAAGGGATCTCGAAATGGGTGTTCACAATAGGATTCTTGTCTTGAACAGCGACACCACAGAGGGTCATGTCGGCACAGTCGGGCTGCGCTGGCTCCATCTTGAGATGCGTCACTTTCCCACAGCAGAGGTGCTTTGGGCTGACAGGGCAGGCCATTGAGATCGTGGGGGCTAGAATCCCTAGGACCAGAAAGGCTACCCCTGCCATTTTCAATAAGCGCTTCATAAATTACCCTCTATACTACCATTGGCTGCCCAATTAATCAAGGGGGCCTAAATTGCCATGTCGATGACTTCGAATTGTCGTTGGCCGGATTGGGCGGCTTTGACCCTAATTTCCAGTTGTGCCGAGGTGACATCCTCAATCCAGCTTTCCCCACACGTGTTGCAAACTTGAGCGGGGACATGGCGGATAACCACCACCCCTTTTTCGAAATCGATGGTAAAAGGGGTGTGCCCTGCTTTCATGGCGCCGCCGCATAAGGAGCATTTAGGGAGCGATGTCATCTTTAGACCTCCTTAGATCTCCTGGGCGTTTTAGAGAGGGACGGTTGCGAGATCGCCAGGATGGAGATGTTTTTTTCATGAGGATCCCAGAGGAGAACCACATGGAAATCGTCTCCGCCGAGCCTTCCGTGGATGAAATAGGGGGCGGAGGTTTGTTTCGCCTCCTGGTTTTCAACGATTTTTCCGGTGCGGATGATTTGTGCGACGTCTTCTCTCCAGATTTTCTTTTCCATCATGTGTTGTTGGGCGCGAGCTCGCCATCGAGTGCGACCTCTTTGGGAGGCCAGTCGGATTTCATCTAATACGGGCAATGCAGGGATCATAAAACGTGTGGAGCAGATGTAGCATAGGGATAGAGAAAAAGGAAGAGTCTCTCGAGTTTTTTCATGCCATCGGTAGGGAAAAATCGATCCAGTGTCCGGGCTTTGCCGATCAGTTTTGTAACAGATCTGTTACAAATTTGTATCAGATCTGTTACAAACATGGAGTTTGATATGGCTTTTTGGAAAAAAACTTCCGTGGGTTTAGAAGAAAATTTATAGATAACTCATTGTTTTTATATCACTTTTAGAAAATTTTAAGAAAAATCCCTCTCTAACCACCTTTTTGGCACATTTCTTGCGTAGGATTTGTCCGAAGGAGGATCTGTGAGCGAGGGGGGGGGTAGCAACGAGGCTTGGATTCGGCTATCTTTACCATGGCAATCGCTTCGCAGTAGGTCCCTCGTTTGCAATTTCGACGCTTCGGCAAGAGGAAGCGGCCTCTTTATTTTTGAGTCCATTATTGACTTTGACCGCGCAATTTTAGCAGGAGTCGTTATGCGGAGAATCTTTCTTTTTTCTATTGCTTTCATTATGGTTCTTGGTGGTTGTGCGGGGACAAAGTCCCCTCCAAACCCCTTCGAGATCGCGAAAGAGGAATTTTATGCTAAAGTTAAAACGATTGCGGTAGCTCCCGTTCAGGCCCCAACTGGGTTGGAAGAACCGGAGGTGGTTGAACAATATTTTCAGGGTTTGATCGAAGCTAAGCTATCGGTCCAAGGATTTAAAGTGATCCCTTCTCAAGAATATTCGGCCCTTTGGGAGCGTTTTAAGGAGCAGATTGGGGGATATTTTGATTTAGAAACAGGAAATGCGGATGATAAAAAAGTTAACGAGGTGTACCGCCTTACCTGCCAGGTGCTGAAGGAAAAGTTTGGTGTGGATGTTACTCTTCATCCCAGCATTCAGGTGGTTGAGGCACGATGGAACGGAATGTATGCCCAATGGGATGGAGTTTCGGAAGCGGTGATGTCCTTTGGAGCGAGTTTCATACTAGGAGGTACCTCTGGTCATATGGGGGCTCTGTCTCTCAAGATATTCGTTAACGATACCGACGGGAATCATCTCTATTATAAAAGAGGTGGCATTCAGCTTTTGTCTAAGGTCATGGCTGTGGGGAAATTTGTTTCTGTTCCAACGAATGAATTGTTTGTGGATGCAAAACGTAATGCCAAAGCGGTTGACGTTGCTTTAGATCCCCTCTCTGAGGGAGTCTCGTCTACCATCTCTAAGGGGGAAGAGGAACCAGGGACCAGTTTTTAACATTTTGAGGAACACGCCATGTACAGACGATGGCTTTTGCTATTTTTCATTTTGGAGTTTGGTTGCGCTAGTACTCTGAAGTACGCCGATCAGGTTCCAGAAGAGAATCTTCTGGAGAATGTTCACACCATTGCTTTAGCTCCGATGTTTGTTCCCTCCGACTATTCTGTACCGGAATTGAACAGGCAAAAGTTTCAAGCTCTGATTGAGCAGAGATTAACCGAGGCCGGTTTTAAAATAATACCATCCAATGAATATTCCCAACTCTGGAAAAAGTACGAAAAGCAGATTGGTCCCTTCTTTGATCCCATGACGGGAAAACGGGATGAAACGAAGGTCGAAGCGGTTCGGCAGAAGAGCCTTCAAGAGATGAAGAAGAATTTTGGAATTGATGTTATCCTTTACAACATACTTCAAGTGGTTCCTGTGGAATATAACCAAGCCGAGGCTAGGTGGGATGGAGCCAAACAGTACATTGGAGCTAAAGAGGGGTTTTGGGGGCAGCTCAATAATCTGAGCACTTTCGGTTCTGTTCACGCTTTTTCACTGGTCATCCAAGTAAAAGATTTGGGTGGAAACGATCTCTATGTTGGGAGAGGGGGAGTGCAACCCCTGTCCAAAATTTCTGGCAGTTCTTTCGTGGATATGTCTCCGGAGGAATTGCTGGCTGACGAAAAGAAAAATATTCAAGCGATCAACTTGGCATTAGATCCTCTTTTACAAAAGTAATGTTATTGAAGAGAAACAATTCTTTGTTTTCAAAATTCGTCCTCTTGTTTGGCCTCGTTCTTTCGTTTTCTATTTCTCATGCGCAAGAACAAGACAAGAAGGAAGCCGAGAAACAATGGCGGGAGATTTTAGAAGAGGGAGAGGAGTTGTTTCGGCTGGGGGAATTTGAGAAAGCCTTAGAGGTTTATCAAAACGCAGTGGTTTTAACTCCTAATCATCCTTCGCCTCATATGGGTCTGCAAGAGATTTATTTTGCCACAGGCGATTATGACCGAGCTGTTGTCGAAATCATCATCCTCCTAAATCTTTATCCGGATTTGCCTCTTAAAGATTACAAAATTCGGTCAAGCTGGGGGGATTGGAGCGCCTATCAAAGACGGATGGACGAATTGGCCCAACTCACTCAGCAAACCGATAACGATGCCCTTCGATTATTGCTGGGCTACAACTATTATTTTGGCAACGAGAAATCGAAAGCCATCCGAGAGTTTTTGAAGGTGCGCAAGGGAACGGAGGCCTATTGGACCGCGCAAAAGTTTCTCATTGCCTACTATGAAGACCGTGTGGCTAGATGGCGTGAAGAGTATAGCCCGCTGCGGAAAGGATTTGATATTCAGTTAGGATATGTTCGATCTTGGGACGACATCTCAGATATCCGCTTCGGGTTTTACGATGAAGGCATCACTAGCCTGGATGCCGTTTCGTTGGAAGATGTAACGATTCCCACGAGTTTATTGGACGATCGAGTGGAATCGAATGGAGTAGCGATTGATATGCTCTATAGCTGGGAAAAATATCACGGGATATTCGGTTTTCAGATCAATGGCCTCGGAGCTTCCGGCGACTCTATCGATTTTACCGATGCTGACATTCCAAACGCCTCGCTCACCACAAACGATTTGACCCTTTTAAACATGTATTTGGGAGTAGGGCGTCACTGGTTGATCGATCGATTCAATCTTGTTCCTTACGTTGAGAATCGCTTTACCTTACAGCTTCTCAATTTCGAGTTGGAAGCCAGAGGAGATACGCGGGGAAGCGCCACATTCCAATCGACGGAGTTCTCGGACATCTTGGTGGTGGGAGCCAAATATTTTTTCTATCGATCTCTGTACCTTAACAGTTCCTTCCAATATGGTTTTTGGGGGACGGAACCGATGATGTTTACTGTGGATCTCGGTGTTCGAGTTCCTGAAAACGATCGTTATCATGGGGGCTTCTGGTACTGGCCCATCTTTATTCCTTGGTGACGTTGATCTCTTACGGTTTGTCTTCGCTGAGATCGGCGAGGTCTTCTTGATATTCAATGGCCGTTTCCCCCTTCTCCTTTTTGAGTTTCATAATTCCGATCCCGCAGGCGACAATTAAAAGGCCGCCGAGTATCGACCATCCATCGGGAATTTCTCGCCAGAAGAGGACTCCCAGAAGGCTAGAGAAAAGGACCCCTGAAAAAGAGTAAGGGCTTACAATCGAGGCCTCCGTGTATTTGTAGGCATAGGTCATCAGAAGTTGCGCAAAGGTTCCAAACGACCCCAAGCCAATGAGAGCGACCCACTCGATGGAAGTCGGAGGAATAAAATCGTTGTAGAATAAAACGATCGAGCCCACACTGGAGATCAAACTAAAACTGAAAACGATGGTAAAGAAGGAATCTGTTTTGTGGAGTTGCTTGATGGAGATGTACACAATCGCCGCAAAAAATCCAGAGGCAAGGCCGAGCAGCCCCGGGACGTTGATGACGCCGAAGGAGGGTTTGACAATGAGAGCGGCGCCGATGAGAGCGCAGACGATATAGACGATCAAAGGAGTGGACACCTTTTCTTTAAGAAAAAAGGCGGAGAAGATTGCAACGAACAGGGTGGAGGAGTGGTTCAGAATCGAGGCAGTGCTCAATTCGATCTTGGAGGTTACGTAAAAGCTTAGGCACAAAGCGATGAAACCAGCCCCGCCTCGGAGTAACAGCAATTGCAGATTCTTTCCAATCAGTGGGATCCTTTTCCATAGCATCCAGGGGGTGATCATTAACAAGGAGATAAAGGCGCGAAAGAACGCCGCTTCGGCGACTGGAAGGCGAGCGGTGGTGTATTTGACCAAGGCCCCCATGAAAGAGAAGAGGAGCGAGGCGGCAATCATCAGAAGGATTCCATTCCTTCGCCATTCGTGTTGAGATCGATATTTTAAGGAATTCATGCTGAATTGCGATTACGAGCGAATGTAATCTTGTAAATGCCGATTTTCGTCTTGAAGCGTCTCCATCACCCGCTCTAGAATATCCCGCATCGTAATCATCCCCACGATCTTCCCATCTTCAGAGATCGGGACGCGGCGACATTTGGTCTCTTGCATCCTGTTGTAGCACTCCTCAGTGGAGGCATCGATATCGATCGTAACCAATCTTTTACTCATCACCTCTCGGATCGGGGTTGTTCTCGCGTCGCTCCCCTTTGCGACGACTCGATTTAAGAGATCCCTCTCTGTAAAGATGCCCACCGGCGTCCCTTTTTCCATCACTAAGACGCTCCCCACTTTTTCGAGTGTCATCTGCCTTGCGGCTTGTTCCACGGTGGCATCAGGGGGAACCGAAACGACCCCTCTTTTCTTAAAGATTCTTCGAATGATTGGCATGGAAACCTCCTGGTTTGATCCTTTTTAATAGCATACAACTTGGATTCAAAAATAGGAAGTTCCTTGACACCTGGCATGGGCGTTGTTACCGTTTCGAGCATAAACTCATGATTCGCACAAAATGGCGCATAGGCCTCTTTTTTGTTCTGATTTCCACTCCCGTTCCCTTTGCCAACGCCTTTTACATACAAACGGTTCTTTCCTCGAATTGCCATGAAAAGATGACCGCCTCCGCATTGGGTAGCACAGGATTTCTTCAAACTCCTCCTTCTCCCACTCATTACGACGAGGTCCTTTTCGATAATCTTCAGTTCGATGCCGGCCCTTTTTCCAAAGACATTTTCACGATCTCTCTAGTGATTGGGGCTCGATGGAACGATCTTCATGGGAACTCTAGCATCGATATTGATGAACTCCAGCAGGTTCACAACACGGAGTCGCATCAAAGGGAGCACTGTTTGCGGCAGCGCGATCAAGATGGCGAGCAGGGAAATGTGGAGGCTATTGAAGATTGCAAAGATTTCATTCGCGAGATGTTTGAAAATATTTTAACGACCGCAACGGCTACCGGCAGTTTGGGCCCAACGATTCGTGGCGATTTTCCGGAATACATCCTCTATCGTGGGACGATGGACGTGTCTCTCTCGGTCCTTTATTTTAATGCGGGGAGAGCGATCCATGCGATTCAAGATAGTTTTTCTCATGTTTACCGAACATTTACAACCGATTCCGCAACAAATCTTAAAGTGATTGAAACGGTTCTGAATTGGCCTGATTACGTTCGTGGAGAGGTGGATGAATCTCGCGATGGCCCGGAGCACAGCTTTACGCTGGACGACTGTGAGTGCGACCGCACCAGCAGCGACGTGACAGTAGACACGGCCATTGAGGCTTCTACGGAGTTTCTAGCGCTCCTCTCCGACGCGGATCCCAGCAATCCCGATTCTTTGGACGCCCGTCGGGCCCGACTTGAAACTTTTCTAACCGATTGGTTCACGGTGCAACCGGGTTGTAACGCCGACAACAACTTTTGTAGCAACGCGAGTCATGTGGAGGCCGATGTCGATTGTGGAGACAGTAACGATAAGTTAGGAGCCGAGTCTGTTTTGGGATGCCAAGTTTCGGATAGCGATCGCTCCACGGATTCACGATTTTTAGGAGGGGTGTTTGTGCTTCTCCTGGCCCTTGTTCCCTGGTTTTTATGGAGACAAAAAAAGAGGATATAACTATGCGATTTATAAATTATTTTTTGATTACTCTCATCTTGTGGGTATTAAACCTCTCTTCCCAGGTCTTTGCGGGGGAGGCTTGGCCGAAAGAGGCCGACCGTTCTTTGCGAGGTTATCATCTCACTTTTGATGGAGGGGGAGGCATCGACGAGCCTGCCTTGGGATTCCGTCTCGGGTTACATTATGCTTACAACAACTGGATCTTGGGTGGATTTGTCGAAGAGAATCCGTACGTTGCCTTTGAAACGTTCGACGTGAGCGCGGGTTCGGTGAATATGGCGGGGGATGTGGCTTATCGTTTGTTGGTCACCGACGATTTCTTTTTGCGCTTTGGTGTTTCTATCGGTTTAAGTCGTCTTAATTTCGATACCGTGGGGATCGATTCCGGAACGTGGGGATGGTTTTTTGGGGCCGAGGCCTTGGGAATCGATTATCGCATTCGGGAAAACATGCAGCTTCGGGTCGACCTTCTTCAATATGCGATCCCATTTTTTAACGTGAGCCGGTTCCCTTTTATTTATGATCAACTGCGTTGGACCGTGGGGATCGCTTATTATTTTTAGCGCTAAGGAGCCTTTTAAGGGCGCTTTTATTAGTCCTGGAAGCTTCAGTCGGGGGTTGCAAATCGTTTAGAATCCATCCTGTGAAGGGGAGATGCCGTTTCTGGATTGCTTCTATCGTCAGGAGCGCATGATTGATCGCTCCTAACCGATTTCCAATCACTAGAATGACGGAGAGTTTCAATCGCTTTGCGAGATCCAGCATAAAGAAATCTTCTTGGATGGGGACTAAAGCTCCACCCGCTCCTTCTACAATCACAAATTCATGGCGTTTTCGAAGCGTCTCGTAAGCTCGATCGATTTTTTGAAGATCTATTTTCCCCCTATCGAGTTTGGCCGCAACGAAAGGGGCCAGTGGTTTTCGGAGACGAATCGGAACAATGAGTTCAATAGGGTCGTCCACTTGAGCTGCCTTTTTGAGCTTCCATCCATCCGCAGGATAGAGCTTTCCATTGCGAACTCCGCATCCCGTTTCAATCGGTTTCATTACTCCCACGTCGATCCCTTTCGCTTTTAGCATCCTTGCAACTTGCGTCCCAATATACGTTTTCCCAACCCCCGTATCCGTTCCCGTGATGAAGATACCGTTGCCGAGTGGGAGTGTTTGAAAGCGGTTCGTGCCGAGAGGGAGCGGGTACCCATCGAGGGCGAGCCGGCGAGGAAAGCCGGTTATACCGGAAGGTTTCCCGCCGGCTCGCCCCGATAGGGTGCGACCGGAGGCTCCGAACCGCGACAAACACTCCCACTCAGCAAGTGATTTCTTCAATCGCTTCATAAGTTGCATTCAGTAGCAGATCTATCTCTTCTAAAGTGATACTCAGCGGAGGCATTAAAACAACAACATTTCCTAAAGGACGGAGAATCACCCCTTTGGATCGGACTTTCATGCAAACACGGTGGCCGATCCTTTCCTTATACTCGTAGGGCTGCCGAGTATTTTTATCTCGCACCAGTTCAATTCCCGCCATCATCCCCTTTTGTCGAATGTCTCCAACGTGCTCCAAATTCCAAAAATGCTCCAAGGATTTCTGGAGATAAGCCATTTTAGCAGGGAGTTTTTCTAAAACCTTTTCTTTCTTAAAAACATCAAGACTTGCGAGAGCTGCCGCGCAAGCGAGGGGATTAGCCGTGTAGCTATGGCCATGGAAAAATGTTTTGAACTCTTCCGGCTGCCCCAAGAATGCGGAGTAAATCTCTTCGGTGGCCAGAGTGGCTGCGAGAGGGAGATAGCCTCCCGTAATCCCTTTTGCGATCGCCATCAAATCGGGTTGGATCTGTTCCTGTTCACACGCAAACATCTTCCCTGTTCTTCCAAAACCAGTGGCCACTTCGTCGACAATCAACAGCACCTTATTCTCGCGACAAGCGTTTTCAGTTGCCTTCAAAAATCCTTTTGGCATTACAAGCATCCCCGCGGCTCCTTGCACAAGAGGTTCCACCACCACAGCGGCCAGCTCATCGGCGTGATCTTTAATCTGCTGAACGAGATTTTCAATCGAGGATATATCCGCTTTAAGCGTTGAAAAGAGAAGGGGATGGAAGATTTGATGAAAAATCTCGATGCCACCCACGCTAACGGAACCGACGGTGTCGCCATGATAGGCTTCTTGAAGAGAGAGAAACTTTTGCTTGCGAGGTTTGCCCCGTTGTTGCCAATATTGGAAGGCCATTTTGAGAGCCACCTCGACCGCGGTGGAGCCATTGTCTGAAAAGAAAACGCGTGCGAGCCCTTGAGGCGCAATTTCAATTAACCGCTTTGCCAGCTCTATCGCTGGAGGATGGGTCAGACCCAAAAAGGTGGTGTGAGCTACTTTATCGAGTTGATCGTGAACGGCTTGGTCGATCTCGGGGCGATGATGCCCGTGGACGTTCACCCAAAGAGAGGAGATCCCATCTAAATATCGTTTCCCGTCGGTATCGATCAGATAGTTTCCTTCGGCTCGTTCAATGATTAAAGGATCTTCCGCGCACCATTCGGTCATCGGGGTGAAAGGATGCCAGAGGTAGCGGTGATCCAGTTTTTTTAAGGTCGATGTTGTTGCCATGACAGTGTTGAGGCCAATGCATTCAATGCAGCGTCCAAATCCTCTTCTGTATGCGTTGCCATCAGTGTGAATCGAAGTCGGCTGGTCCCTTCTGGAACCGTAGGGGGCCGAATCCCTTGGGCGTAGATTCCTTGTGTTAGGAGGGTTTCACAAAGCGCCATCGTCGGGTTCGGATCTCCAATCAACAAGGGGAAAATAGGGGCTCGATTTTGCGTGACCCATCCCAATCGCGAAAGCCCTTCTGAAAATTTTTTTATATTTTGGCGAAGATTTTGAAGAGGTTGTGATTCTTCGGAGAGGATCTTTATTGCCTCCATCGCCATGGCGCAGACCACAGGAGGCAGAGACGTCGTAAAAATAAAACTGCGGGCCGTGTTCATGAGAAGTTCTCTGAGGGATTTCGTGCAGGCAATGAACGCGCCAAAAACCCCCAAGGCTTTTCCCAACGTTGCCATCTGAATGACTTCACCGGGATCGATTCCAAAATGCTCCACGGTTCCTCTGCCGGTTTCTCCCATCACACCCGTTCCGTGCGCATCATCGACAACAACGGTGGCTTCGTAGCGACGTCCCAACTCCACCAGTTCTGGAAGAGGAGCGACGTCTCCGTCCATGCTGAAAACTCCATCCGTGACGATGAACTTTCGTCCCGTGGAGTCGTTTTTTTGGAGGAGATTCTTTAAATGATCTACGTCCTGATGCTTGTAGACAGAGACTTGCGCTCGAGAAAGCCGACAGCCGTCGATGAGGGAGGCATGATTGAGTTCATCGGAAAAGATTTGATCGGAGGGCCCCGTCAAAGTGGTGAGAAGACCGATGTTGGCATGGTAACCCGAATTAAAGAGAAGCGCCGCTTCAGTCCTTTTGAATTGAGCGATGCTGGACTCCAGCTCCTCATGGAGCTTCATGTTGCCGCTAATCAACCGCGAGGCGCCACTCCCCACGCCATATTTCTCTAAGGCTTTCTTCCCCGCTTCAATTAATTTTGGATGGTTGGCGAGCCCCAAATAATTATTGGAGCAGAAGACAAGAGCAGGAACTCCTTTCAGCATAACAACCCGATCCTGAACCCCTTCAATCTCTCGCAACGATCGCTTAAGCCCTTTCTTTTCAATCTCTTGGAGCGCTTTCGCAACCCATTCCATGAGATAGAGCTTGTACCAAAAGCCGCTCTTTATTGTCAACCATAAGAATTTATAAAGTTGACAGTGGGGGTCTTGACTAAAGTTGAGGATTATGCCATTCTACGCTCCTTGCCTTAGAGAGTTCGGAGTATTTATTGCTCAGAGTCCTCTTTAGTGGCTTGAACAACAACATTAAGGAGGAAATATGGCTAAGAAGCTTTTCGTAGGAAACCTAGCGTTTTCAGTCACCGATCAAACCCTGTCCGGGCTCTTCGCGGAATGCGGAACGGTGGAGTCTGCCAAGGTCATTTTTGATCGAGATAGTGGCCGTAGCAAAGGGTTTGGGTTTGTCGAGATGTCTACCGATGACGAGGCTCAGAAAGGGATTTCGAAATACAACGGCTTCGAATATGAAGGCCGTGCGCTCACAGTGAACGAAGCGCGTCCCATGACCCCTCGTGATAATCGTGGTGGTGGTGGCGGCGGCGGCGGCGGTGGTTATGGCAGGGGCGGTGGACAACGGAAACGTTGGTAATTGGTCAGCTGAAATAGCTCTCCTTATCACCATTCCTTTAAAAGTGAAATCCAATGGATAATTTTGAGTTGTTATCATTTCCAGATCCCGTTAAAAGGGCGCTACGGGATCTGGAATTTCAGAAGCCGACCCCCATTCAGGCCAAAGCGATCCCAATCGCTCTTTCCCGAAAGGATTTGATTGGGTGTGCGCAAACAGGGACGGGAATAACGGCTGCCTTTTGCCTCCCCATTTTGCTCCGTTTGATGGAGTCTCCCGGAAAAATTGCGCTCATTCTTGCGCCGACTCGAGAGTTGGCTCAGCAGATTGAGGTCTTTTGGCGTCAACTCACGCGGTTCACACCGGGGGTTCATTCGGTCTGTTTGACAGGAGGGGTCCCCATTTATGCTCAACTGCAGAGGTTATCGAGACACCCCCGTCTTTTGATTGCTACCCCCGGGCGTCTAACCGATCACCTTCATCGAAAAACCGTGAATCTTTCTAAAACCGAGATTTTAGTTTTAGATGAAGCCGATCGGATGCTCGATATGGGATTTGCGCCTCAGATTGCTCAGATCCTTCGGTTTGTGCCGAGTGAGAGGCAAACCCTCTTTTTCTCAGCCACTTGGCCTCGGGAGGTGGAGCAATTGTCTAAGAGATATCTCCGAGAACCGGTTCGAGTGACCGTTGGGAATTTTTCCCAGCCGATCTCTGCAATTCAACAGACCACGATCAGAACAACCAGTCCACAGAAGAGAGAGGCTCTTCTAAAAGAGTTGAATCAACGGCAAGGGGCTATTCTTGTTTTCGCTCGAACGAAAGCCCGAACCGATCAGTTGGCTCGGTATCTCTCCTCTTCTGGAATTGGGGTTAATTGGATCCATGGGGGTCGAACGCAGGGGCAAAGAAATTCTGCCCTCTCTGGATTTAGAAGTGGAAAAGCGCGCGTTTTAGTGGCAACGGACATCGCGGCTCGCGGCATCGACGTGGCCGATATCGCCCATGTGATTAACTATGATCTCCCTCAATCGGCCGATGACTACATTCATCGCATCGGTCGAACCGGCCGAGCTGGCGCTTGTGGAAACGCGATCTCTTTTGTTACTCCCGAGGATCGAAGGCAGTGGGATTTAATCTCGCGCGTCCTCAACCGCAATCGCTCCAACTAACGCACACGACCGAAAGTTGCGAAAATATTGATTTCGGTTTAAGTTTTTAGCCTATGGATTTATTGGGGCTTCGGAAGACCTTTCCATCCGTTAATGCGAAAATACTCGAAGAGGGATTGCGGACTGCGGCCGACCTGGAGCAGGTGGAAAGGTGCATCCAAGACTTACTTCAACAAAATCCAAAAAGAAGCACGCGCTCTTCGGAGGAGCAAACCGAAACACTCCTGAGCTTGTTTGCCATTTTTGGGGGGAGCGCGTTCCTTTCCCGTTTCGTCCTTCAGAATTTCGATATTTTTTTAGATATTTCTTCTTCAAAAAGTCTTCACGAACAAAAACCGCACAGCCAATTTCATAAAGAAATATATAATGTTATAAAAAATCCTAATATCTTTGAACAATTTTGTGCTGTGCTTAGAAGACACAAGTATGAACAAATTTTAAGGATTGCAATCCGAGATCTTCGCAGTCTTGCGCCGATTGAAGAGATCACAGCAGAGATCTCCGACCTCGCCTCGGCTTGTACGGAAGCGGCTTACCAAGCCTGTCGGCATTTCTTAGATCCTCAGCAGATTGTGAAGGAGAAATTTGTGGTCCTAGGGATGGGGAAGCTCGGTGGAGGAGAGCTTAATTTCTCTTCGGACATTGACTTGATCTATCTTTACGACACGAATCATCTAAAACCCGAAAGCCCGTTGCAACATCGCGGTCTTCCGTCCACTTTGCATGAATATTTCTCTCGCCTTTCGGAAAAGATCACGCGCGCTTTGAGCGCTATCACTCCGGAAGGATTTGTCTGGCGTGTGGATCTTCGTCTGCGCCCCGATGGGAATCAAGGGCCGCTTTGTCATTCGGTGACATCCGCTCTCACCTATTACGAATCGTGGGGGCGCACCTGGGAGCGGGCGGCGCTTTTCAAGGCCCGTCCTGTGGCCGGGAATTTGGAGCTAGGGGAGTCGCTCTTGAGGCAGCTCGAACCATGGCTTTACCGGCGCTATCTCGATTTTGGAACCCTTGAAGACATCGAAAATCTCAAGGAGAGGATTAATCGAGAGGTGGAGGCGCAAAAGAAAGAGACGTGGGATCTTAAGCTCGGCATTGGCGGCATTCGCGAGGTCGAATTTTTTATCCAAACGATTCAACTCGTCAATGCGGGAAAAAATCCAAGCGTTCGAGAACGGAATACACTCCAAGCGTTGAAGCAGGCTGCTGAAGAGGGTTTGATCGAAGAAGAGATTGCGGATTCGCTCTCTTCGGCTTATCGTTTCTACCGAAAGGTGGAACATCGCTTGCAGATGTTGGAAGAGCGCCAAACGCAAAGATTGCCTTCAAAGCCTGAAGAATTGGAAAAATTAGCGCGCCGATCGGGATTTTGGAAAACTTCCGACTTTGTTTCCGAGTTGGATTCTCATCGGCAGACGGTTCAGAAAATTTTCAACACGCTTCTCGGCTCTTCTCGTCGATCTGAGGCGACCGATCCAGAGATGGAGAGGATCTTAAGGGAAGAGGCTTCGGAGAAAGAGATCCTTCAATGGCTTCAAGATCATCGGTTGCAGGATCCTTCTGCAGCGCTCAAGAATATTCGACTTCTCCGTGAAGGCCCTCCCTACGCCTATTTCTCAGACAAAGCGAAACGCGCTTTTGAACGCCTGGGACCTCTCTTTATTAAAGAAGTGATTGCAAGCCCGAATCCGGATCAGGCCCTCATTCATCTCGAGCGTTTTGTGACCGCCATCGGCTCGCGTGGAGGAATCTATTCGCTCCTCTTAGAGAATCCCAAAACACTCCAGCTGTTGGTGAACCTGTTTGGGAGCTCTGTTTTTCTCTCTAACTTTTTGATTGCGCATCTTGAGCTTCTCGATGCTCTTGTTTTGCGAGGCTATGCCAAAGTCCAAAAAACACGCGCGGAGCTTGAAGAGGAACTTCGCGAGAGTCTAAAATCTCTCTCTAACAAAGAGGATTGTTTAATCGCTCTTCGCCAATTTAAAAATGGGGAGGTGCTCCGAATTGCAGTCAATGATCTCTGGGGGGATCTTGATGGGGTCTCTGTTTGTGAACAATTAAGCGATCTGGCAGAGATCGCGCTGCAAAACGCTTTGGGCATGGCTCAAGAAGAAGTTAAAAAACGATTTAAAATAGAGGCGCCATTGGCTATTTTTGCTCTAGGTAAACTCGCGGGGAGAGAGCTTAACTACCACTCCGATCTCGATATCATTTTTATTATCCCCAACGAAAGTTCAGCCCCGTTAGAAGCTTACACCATGGCGGCCCAACGTGTTATTTCGAATCTTGCGGCTATCTTGCCTTCGGGCTATCTCTATAAAGTGGATACGCGCCTTCGACCTTCGGGAACCCGAGGGCCGCTTGTCACCTCTCTTTCCACCTTCGAGAACTATAATCTCACCCAAGCCGCGGTTTGGGAGAAGCTCGCTCTCACACGGTTTCGTTGGATTGCGGGAAATAAGGATCTAGAGGCTCTTGTGACCCAGGCAGTCGAGAGGTGTTTAAAAGAATCCCGCTATTTGGAAGCCGATTGGAGGGAGGTCGATCGAATTCGAGGCCGCATGGAGAAAGAGCTTGCCCACGAAGAAGGTGGAAAGTATAATCTTAAAACGGGCCACGGTGGGTTGGTTGATATCGAGTTTATTGTCCAGAAACTTGAGTTGGAGGCCGCTTTTGCGGAGCCGAACACCTGGAAAGCGTTGGAGAGGCTTCAAGCTGCCGGGCTCTTGGATCCCGCTGTGGGGACCAGCATCAAAGAGCATTATCTTTTTCTGCGGCGCTTGGAGAATCGACTTCGGATTGTGGGGGGCTACTCGGTTTCAGAACTTCCCAAAGAGAGGATTGCTTTGGAAGCCGTTGCGCGGAGAATGGGCTATGCCGATTTACAAAGTAAAACGGCCGGAGAACAACTGATGGAGGAGTACACAAAGCGGACTCGCGAAATTCGAAAAATCTATCAGCGATTTTTTCATCGTACTTGAGAGGGAGACATGCAAAAAACAGAGAAGATCTGGTTTGACGGGAAATTAATTCCATGGGATCAAGCCCATGTTCACGTGTTGACTCATTCGCTTCATTACGGTCTCGCCGTTTTTGAGGGGATTCGCTGTTACCAATGCACTGATGGCCGTTCTGCCGTTTTTCGTTTAAGGGAGCACATTGCGCGACTTTTCGATTCTGCAAAGATTGTAAAGATGAAAATTCCGTATTCGGCTTCGCAGCTGGAGTTGGCTGTCGTGGAAACGCTCCGAGTGAACAAGCTCAAGGAAGGCTACATTCGGCCCATTGCTTTTATCGGCGCTGGCGAGATGGGGCTTTATGCAGTTCATAACCCGATTCAAGTGGTGATCGCTGCTTATCCTTGGGGGAGCTATTTGGGAGATGAAGGCATTAAAAATGGGATTCGTGTGAAAATCTCTTCCTTTCTTCGGTGTCAAGCAAGCCAAGAGCTTTCCAGAGCAAAACTCACCGGCTCTTACGTGGCCTCCATTATGGCGAAACTCGATGCTTTAGAGACCGGCTATCAAGAGGCGATTATGTTGAGCCCTGACGGAAATATTTCTGAAGCGAGTGGTGAGAATCTTTTTATAGTGAAGGGGAATGTGTTGAAAACGCCGCCGCTTACTTCGCCGTTACCGGGAATTACACGCGACGCCATAATTCAATTTGCAAAAGAGATGAAAATTGCATTTAAAGAAAAAGATTTTAAGCCGAAAGAATTACTAGGATCCGACGAGGTGTTTTTGACGGGAACGGCTGCGGAAATTACGCCAATTCGCGAGATCGATGGGAAAAAAATCGCTGTAGGCAAGCCCGGCCCCATCACTCAGGCGTTACAGAAAAAGTTTTTTGCGACGGTGAAAGGGGAGGAGCCCCGCTACACTTCCTGGCTCACCTATTTATGAGCGCTGACGAACTTCTTAAACAACTCAGCGATTTTTACGACCAACACAAGCCCTCGCTGAAAGAGACCCACAACGGGAAAGTGCCTCCTGTAATCCTGAAACAAGGGATGGCTTTGTTGAGCGAAATGAACTCAATGATTCCTAAAGTTTCTCCGTCATTCCCTTTAGATCCGCGTTGGTCTGATTTCCTTAAAACTATAGAGAGCGTCATTGAAGATCTCTATAACGCGAAGTCCAATACGTTTTTAGAATAGGCGATCGGGTTACTTTTTCAGGTGGAGGCCGCACTCTTTGTATTCAGGAGATTCCCACCACCAACGTCCGGCCCGTAGATCTTCGCCAGGTTTGATGGCCCGAGTACAAGGCTCGCACCCGATGCTCGGATAGCCTTGATCATGGAGTTTGTTGTAAGGGACTTTGTTCTTTTTGATGTAGTCCCAGGTTTGATCGGTGGTCCAATCAATAATGGGATTCACTTTCACAATTCCACCTTGGCTTTTATCAATCTCAACGCGAGGGGTATCTGTTCGTGTCACCGCTTGTTCTCTTCGAAGCCCCGTAATCCAAGCCTCCATCCCTTTCAAAGCGCGGCTCAAGGGCTCCATTTTACGAACACCGCAGCATCTCTTTCGATTCTCAATGCTTTCGTAGAAAAGGTTAGGACCCTGTTGGGAGACCATCTCTTCGACCGCATCGGCTTTAGGATGATAAACTTCAAATTTAATTCCGTATTTATCCATGAGGGCTTGCATGACATCGTAAGTGGCTTGGGGGAGGCGGCCGGTGTCGAGTGTAAAAATTCTTGCATCTTTCCGGATCTTTACAAGCATGTCGATGACAACGACATCCTCCGCTCCAAAACTGGAGGCACAGGTGATTTTAGGATGATAGGTTTCAAGAGCCCACTGTAAAACCTCTTGAGCGGTTTTATTTTCAAAATCGGTCGATTCCATCTTGGCCACTGCTGTTTTTGCCATGTTTTTCTCCTTTGGATTATTGCAATTCCGAACCCAACTTATAACGCATCACGTCACAAAACTCAAGAGTCTCTGAATGGAGGCTCCTCTTCCGCTTTTTGCCTAAAAAAGAGTCCAATTCGTCAAGAACTTCCCTATGCCAGGCCTTTTCCCAAGATTTATCGGGGGGCTTCTCAGCCCAGAGCTTGCGGGGACCTTCATGGCCGCTTTCTGAAAGATACCAATCTTTGATCTTCACGAATCCGCATTCAAAAAGAATTCTTCCTAGAGGGCTTAAGATAGGAGGAATCCCTTTCGATAGCGCGGCCGCCGTTTCTTGATGCAAAGGAAAGGGATCTTCGTAGGAGACCATCAGATGCCCTCCTGGCGGGATTACTTTTGAAATCTCCCGGCAAGCGCGAGTCAAAAGCCCTTCACAGCGCAGATTGATTTCTCCGCGAGGCCACTGAATCTTTTGTCTTAGATTAAAATCGATCCAAGGCGCGATTTCAGAACCTCTCCCTTTGCTGTAGATCCCTTTTGCCACAGGGGTTTTCGAGATTTCCCCTTTAGAATTGAAAAGCTTTAACTCAAAACCAAACCACCCATGCAGCTTCAGCGGTTTGATTTGAGTCACAGAGATTCGAAACGGTCCTATGGATTTGTTATGAAGTTTCTGAATGGGTATCATAGCAATCTAACATATTTCACTCGTATCGCATCGCTTCCGTCGGATCAACGCGCGTCGCCCGATGCGCCGGATAAAGCCCTGCAATTACAGCGGTAAGGATCGAGGTGCTAATGGCGATCACGGGGAGTCCGATGGGGAAAAAGTAATGGATCGTCATCCCTAACATCTGGCGTGTGGTGACAAACAGATCGATGGCCGCCGTCGTGCTTCCCGAAGCGATTCCAATAATAGATCCCAGGATCCCCATCATCATGGCTTCCATTAAGATCATTCGGCGGCATTGAGATCGTGTGGCGCCCAGCGCCCGAAGAACCCCAATCTCGCGAGTTCTCTCCAAAACGGCGGCAAGAAGCGTGTTCACGATCCCGACCAAGGCGATGATCAAAGCCACCATCTGAAGGGCATGGGCCGCTCCAAACGATTGATCCAGAATCGTTGTGGCCTCTTGATGGAACTCTTTTTTCGTTGTGACGATGATGGGATACTCGTTTCCCCAACGTTCCAGAACCTTTTCACGCAACTCGTTGGGGCTCGTATTCGGTTTGAGATAGAGGTTAAAACTATCGGCGAGCGGGTCCTCCCAGAGTGGAAGATACTCCGACCAATCGAGATAAACGACCCCTTGCTCCGAGGTGTAATCGATCATCACACCGGCCACCTTAAAGGGACGTTCCCCTTTGGGCGTGTTCAAAACAAGGGTGTCCCTCGCTCTGGGTCCATATTTTTGAGAGAAGTTTTCAGAGATCAGAACGGCGGGTTCGCCGGAGTTGAGGATTTTGAGTGTTTCTTTCCGGTTTCCACCCACGTAATACTTGGAAACCGAGGAATCTTCGTGATGTTGAGCTGTGATTTGAAGATCGAGAACTCCCAAAACGATCTCATTTTCTTGGTAATCGATCCTGTTCAGTCGGACACGGTTAATGGCTTCGACCTCCGGCAATGTTCGCAGCTCTTCTGCCAAGTTCAAGGTTAAGGGATTGCTTAACGGCCCCACCAGTGTCGATCCCGAAGTAACAAACAACTCTGCCGGGATAACGTCCGCGATCCAGGTGTTGAGATCTTTTCTTAAACTTTGGAGCAGGATGGAGATATGCGTCATGATGGAGAGGCTCACGGCAAGGGCGGTCACCGTAACGGCGGTTCTCGCGGAACGGCGAGGGAGATTTTCGGCGGCGATGAGAGAGTTAATATCAGAAAAGCGAATGCTTAAAGAACGAATCCCTCTCCCAAAAACATGGATTGCGCTTGGCGAAAGAAAGATGAGTGAAAGGAGAATCCCGATCAAGGCGAGAGTTCCATAGAGTGGGAAGGTCATCCCTCCTTGAGGTTGGAATCGAGCGAGCGCGATGGAGCTAAGGAAAAGGAGGATACCTGCGGCAAGGCTATAGCGGATCTTTCTTCGAATCGACTTCTCTGTGCTGTACTCTTTGATGGCCTCCAGGGGAGAGATCTGAGCGGCCCGGATTGCGGGATAAAGCCCTGAGAGAAGCGTTGAAAAGACTCCAACCGCATAACCGACTAGCAAGATCCCCGTTGAAGGGCGAATGTCGGCGTAATTGGCAGGCGTGTACATTGCGGAGACCGTCCCTGCGACATTCTGGATCATTCCTTTCGCCAGGGCAATGCCTAGGAATAGGCCGATGCCCCCTCCAATCATTCCATAAAGAAGGGCTTCCAAACAGATCGTTCCCAGGATGGAGCGTCGAGTGGCTCCAATCCCTCTTAAAATCCCAATCTCATGACGTCGCTGGACAATGGCCGTCGACATCGTGTTGAAAATAAGGAAGACCCCCACGAAGATGGCTAGGATCCCCATGGTGAAAAGGGTCATGCGCAGAAAGAAGAGATTTTTCTCAAGTTGTTGAGAACGGAGTTTTGGAGGTCCCACTTTTAATGTCGCTCCGATCTGGCGTTGCAGATCGTCCTGAAGGGATTGAAGGGGGACGCCGGCTCGTGGAATGATGTCAATTCGATCGAATTTCCCCTCTTTTCCAAAAGCGATCTGAGCCGCCACGATATCCATGACCGCAATCTGTCCTCCTAACGCCTTCACGGGGCCTTCGAGTTTGAGAAGCCCTCGCACGGTAAAGGGCCGAATCTTAGAAGAGGTGGAAAGCTCAATCTTGTCCCCCACTTTAACGTTCAGGCGTTTCGCAGTTGCCTGGCTTAAGAGAATCGAATCGAGTTTTACAATGAGAAGGAGAGGGTCCTCCTCCGTTTCTTCGAGGCGGAAGGAGCGGGCCTCTTGATCGGAGAAGGGATCGATGCCCAGGACAAGAAGGGCGCCCCCCTTGGGTTTTTCAAGGAACGCGGTGGTTTCCAGAACAGGGAGCGCGCTCTCAACATCAGGATGCTCTCGCGCCCGATCTAACACCGTTTCGTCAAAGCCACTTTTAGGCCCTGTGATCTCCAATTTGGCTTTTCCTGCTACGGCATCGATGGCTCTTTCGAATGAGAGGAGGAGGCTTCGATTGATCAGGATCATCGACACAAAGGCGGCCACTCCCAACGCGATCCCCGTTGTGGTGAGGATGGATCGTATGGCGTGGGCTTTGAGATCTCGAAAAATAAAATATCGAAGTAACGCTTTCAAGGAGTTGCAGTAAACGATCCCACCATTCGGTTCCCATTGAGGTCTAGGAACTGAACTGTTAATGAATTCGCTTTATTAAAATCGCGGAGTTTTTGGCTGACCTCTGTCTGCATCTTTTCTAAGAATTGGGACCGCACTGTTTCTGGCATCGAGTCCATGGGAAAATCTTTAACGTGGAGGGTGGCTCGATCCTCTGCAGACCATCCCACGGCTACAAGCTTCGGTCCTAAGATGGGGTGCGAACGAAAAATCTGTTCTATCGCGGAACGATAATCCATATCCGCGGTGGCGGAAGGGGACAATCGATCCGCAGCAGTCTCCATCATGGGAGAGGAGGGCTCCGGCGCTGGAGAGGTGAGAGTGAAATAGAGGAGGAGAGCGCTTCCCAAAAACAGGAAGCCCAAGAGCCAATAGATTGAGGTGAATCGTCGGCGTTTGTTTTTTGGAGGCGAATCAGGGGTTGCGGCATGGCCGCACTGGGAACAAAAAGTCCCTCCCTCTACCAGGGCATGCCCGCATTGAGAGCAATAGCCAGGATTCATGGCTTTCCCACCATCACTCGTTTCATTCGATCGCCTCGTTGGATTTGGCTCACGACATCCATTCCTTCAATGACTTGCCCAAAGACGGTGTAGTTTCGATCGAGGAACGGTTGTGGAGCCAAACAGATATAAAACTGGCTCCCTGCCGAGTCGGGGTCTGCGGATCGAGCCATCGCTACCGTTCCTGTGACGTGAGGCCGATCGTTAAACTCAGCGGGGATCAGGTAACCAGGCCCTCCGGTTCCATTTCCTCGAGGATCCCCTCCCTGCACGACAAAGCCGGGCTCCACACGATGAAAAGTCAGGCCATCATAAAAGCCTTCCCGGGTGAGTTTTAAGAAATTTTCAACTGTTTTAGGGGCGGAGTCCGGATGAAACTCGATGACGATCTTTCCCCCTTTTTCCATCTCGATCGTTGCATATTTTCCCTCTTGCATTGGAGGAGCTCCTTTCTTGCATCCAGGAATCGACAGGCTCATCAACAACAAAAGGCTTAGACAAGCAAGAATACTAGTAGGCTGTTGAAAAACTCGCTTTTCCTCAGGCTGTTCAAAAAGGTCCAGATGCGAGGCAGCCCGAGGAGG
>JACQOV010000097.1 GCA_016202395.1 Deltaproteobacteria bacterium | reverse complement strand
ATTTTTGACCCCTCTAAGGCTCGGTCGCTCGATTTCTGAACTCGCCCCGCCAATGGCGGGGCTCAAACAGCAGAAATCGGCCCTTTCCCGCCTTTGGCGGAGTCCCGCCAAAGGCGGTTGGCGGGCACGCTCTCTTCGCCAAGAGGGGAACCCCAAAAATCTTGCAACGTTCGCTCAAGAAAACATCCCCGTGGACTTTTCCCACCGATCCATCAAAAATCTCGTAAGTGAAACGAGAGAAATGTCGGAGGCATCTCCTTCGGTTCTAACTCTTGATTCTTCTGTGTTGAAATGTTAGCTTCAGTCTCGTTTTGAAACCTTTCGCATTCACAGCCGTTGCGGTGATCCCAGCCCGTTACAATTCAACCCGCTTTCCGGGGAAGGTCCTAGCGTCAATCCATGGAAAGCCGATGGTGCAGCATGTCTTCGAGCGGGTCCGTCGTTCCTCTTACCTTTCCGATGTATTCATTGCCACCGATGATGATCGGGTGGCAGAGGCCGTCCGCGGTTTTAAAGGCAAGGTGATCAAGACCTCTTCTGAGCATCCTTCAGGGACCGATCGTGTTGCAGAGATTGCGGAGCGAATGGAGGTCGATCTGGTGGTGAATGTGCAGGGGGATGAGCCTTTGGTGGATGCAAAGGCGATCGATGAGGCCCTCGAGTGTTTTACTCGACCCGAGGCCGTCGACATCGCGACTTTGGCCCTACCCATTACAGAGGCTCGGGATATTCTCGATCCCAACGTGGTGAAGGTCTATATCGATTCTTACGGTTACGCCACCTTCTTTTCTCGCTCCCCGCTCTTTTCTCTTGAATTAAAGAAGCAGGGGAAGGTTCGTCACTATCAGCTTTTAGCGTATCGGCATGTTGGGCTTTATGCTTATCGTCGGGAGGTGTTGCTGGCATTAGCCTCCCTTCCTCCAACGGAGGTGGAAAAGATGGACCGATTGGAACAATTTCGGGCATTAGAGCACGGCTATCGAATCCGCGTGGTTGAGACAAATTATCCTTCGTATGGAGTCGATACTCCTAAAGATTTAGAAAAGGTAAATACGGTTATGGCGGGGACATCCTCGTGAGTAAAGCAAAATACATCTTCGTGACAGGAGGGGTGGTCTCCTCTTTGGGGAAGGGGCTGGCCTCTGCTTCGATAGGGGCCTTGCTGGAAGCCCGAGGGCTTCGCCTGACCTTTATTAAGTTAGACCCTTACATCAACGTCGATCCAGGGACGATGAATCCTTTTCAACACGGAGAGGTTTTTGTGACCGACGATGGGTATGAAGCCGATCTGGATCTTGGGCACTATGAACGATTTACCTCGGCCAAGATGTCGAAGAGGAACAATTACACCACCGGCCAGATTTATGATGCGGTCATTACGAAGGAGCGCCGAGGGGACTATTTGGGAGGGACGGTTCAAGTCATCCCCCATGTGACCAACGAGATCAAGGGCCGGATTATTCAAGTGGCAGAAGGGCAAGATATTGTCATGGTGGAGATTGGAGGGACGGTAGGGGATATCGAAAGCCTCCCTTTCTTGGAAGCGATTCGTCAGATGCGCTCCGATGCGGGTCCTCAGAATGTTCTCTACATCCACCTGACGTTGGTTCCCTACATCGCCACAGCGGGGGAGCTTAAGACGAAACCGACACAGCACAGCGTGCAAAAACTTCGAGAGATCGGGATTCAGCCCGATATCCTTCTTTGCCGAACCGATCGGCCTTTGGAGAAAAACATCAAAGCCAAGATCGCCTTGTATTGTAATCTAGAGATGGAGGCGGTCATTACGGCTCGAGATGTCGATTCGATCTATGAGGTTCCTCTTCTTCTGCACCAAGAAGGGCTCGATGAAAAGATTATTGAGAAGCTTCACATGTGGACCGGGGCCCCTCATTTGGAGGGATGGGTCGATATCTCCAATCGGGTGAAAAGTCCAAAGCATGCCGTGACGATTGGGATTGTGGGGAAATATGTCAATTTAGTGGATGCCTATAAAAGCTTGAATGAGGCCCTCGTTCATGGCGGGATCCCTCATTACACGCGGGTGAACCTCCGTTTTATCGATTCGGAGAGATTAGAAAAAGAGGATCCAGAGGGTTCCCTTAAAGAGATCGATGGAATCTTAGTCCCAGGGGGATTTGGGGATCGGGGGATTGAAGGGAAGATCCGTGCGATCCAATGGGCTCGAGAGAGGAAAATCCCCTTCTTTGGAATCTGTTTGGGGATGCAGTGCGGTGTGATTGAGTTTGCGCGACACGTTTGTGGGCTTTCCAAGGCCCATAGTTCCGAGTTTGATCTAGAGAGCCCGGATCCTGTCATTGACTTGATGCAGAATCAAAAGGCCGTGACTCAAAAAGGGGGGACGATGCGATTGGGGGCTTGGCCGTGTGTGATCGAACCAGGGAGTCGGGTCTCTGAGGCCTATGGGGTTGGGGAGGTCTCTGAGCGACACCGCCATCGCTATGAGGTCAACAATCGGTATCGAGAGGTTTTAGGCCAGCAAGGGATGAGATTCAGCGGCCTTTCTCCAGATAGTCAATACGTCGAGATGATCGAGCTCGCCAATCATCCTTGGTTTATTGGCACCCAATTCCATCCAGAGTTTCGCTCTCGTCCTCGCGACCCGCATCCTCTCTTCCGATCCTTTATTCAGGCTTCGCTCCAATACCATCTGGAAGGCTCGAGGTAGTCGTCATGGCAGGGAAATCCAAGGGAGTTCAGGTAGGGAAGATCACGATTGGCGCTGGAAATCCATTCGTATTGATTGCGGGTCCGGATGTGATTGAGAGTGAAGAGTTTGCCTTATTGGCTGCCAATAGGCTTCGTCAGATTTGCGCGGAATTGGCAGTTCCTTTTATCTTTAAATGTTCTTATGATAAGGCCAATCGGACCTCCGTCCACTCTTTTCGCGGGCCCGGTTTAGAGCGGGGCTTAGAGGTTTTACAGAAGGTGAAGGATCAAGTGGGGGTGAATGTGCTCTCCGATGTTCACTGCTGCGAAGAGGTGGAGAAGGCCTCCAAGGTTTTAGATGTGGTTCAGATTCCCGCCTTCCTATCGCGCCAGACCGATCTCCTTTTGGAGGTGGCTCGCCATGCTCGCGCCATGAATGTTAAAAAAGGCCAGTTCCTCTCCCCTTGGGATGTGCAATCAGTTTTAGAAAAAATCCGCTCTGTTCGTGAGGATGGGGTGATGGTAACGGAACGGGGGACGACCTTTGGGTACAACAACTTAGTCGTTGATTTTCGATCGTTAGTGGTTATTCGAGATCTCGGATGCCCTGTCGTTTTCGATGGCTCTCACACCGTCCAGACCCCTGGAGGGTTGGGCTCCGCCTCTGGAGGTCAGAGGGAGTTTGCAGCCCCTCTGTGTCGCGCTGCGGTGGGGCTAGGGATTGATGCTCTGTTTCTGGAGGTGCATCCCGATCCTGATCGGGCTCTTTGCGACGGACCGAGTTCCTATCGATTAGAAGATCTTCCCCGTTTGCTTCAAACTTTGAAAAGGATGGACTCCATTGCCAAAAGCGCTTAACAGAGGCGCCCGGAAAGATCGTTGGGTGGAAAGAGCCCGCGAGATTCTTGATAAAGAGGCTCAAGCGATCTTGCAGCTTAAAAGTAGAGTCAACTCGGATTTCCTTCGAGCGATCGATCTTCTTCTTTCTTGCGAAGGGAAGGTGGTTGTTACTGGAATTGGCAAGTCGGGCTTGATCTGCCAAAAGATCGCCTCGACGTTTGCGAGCACCGGCACCCCCGCTTTTTTTCTTCACCCCGCAGAGGGGGTTCATGGGGATTTAGGGGTTCTCACAAAGAAAGATGTGGTGCTTGCCCTTTCCAACAGTGGAGAGACAAAAGAGATCCTCAATCTGCTTCCGGTGATTCAGAGGATGGGGCTGAAATTGATCGGCATGACAGGGTATCCGCGTTCTCCGTTGGGGAGGGCCAGTGATGTGGTTTTGGATATGGGAGTCCCTGAAGAGGCTTGCCCTCTGGGGTTGGCCCCTACCTCCAGCACCACAGCCGCCTTAGCGTTAGGAGATGCGTTGGCCATCACACTCTTGGAGCGACGAGGGTTTACGCAGGAGGATTTCGCGGCGCTTCATCCGGGGGGGATTTTAGGGAAGAGGCTGCTGCGGGTTGAGAATCTCATGCACGCCGGCTCCGAGATCCCTCTCATTCGAGAAGGGGCTCCTATGAAAGAGGTCCTTCTTGAGATGACAGGCAAACGATTTGGGATTATTGGGGTGTTGGATTCCGCGGGGGAACTTCAGGGAGTTGTAACCGATGGGGATCTACGGCGAGCTTTGGAAAGGTATCCGAATCTGTTAGAAAAGACGGTCACCGATGTGATGACCCGTTCTCCAAAGAGGGTTGACAGCAAGGCGTTAGCGGCGCGAGCCCTCCATTATATGGAAGAGAATAAGATCACCTGCCTTTTCGTTGTGAGTGAGTCCCATCAGAAGGTGCCTGTGGGGGTGCTTCATATGCACGATCTCTTGAAGGCAGGTATTTCGTGAGAGGTTTGGTTCAGCGTCGATTCTCTTCGGAGTTAAAAAGACGATTGAGGCGGATTCAACTTCTCCTCCTGGATGTGGATGGGGTTCTGACCGATGGGAAGATTTGGTTGGGTTCCAGTGGCTTAGAACTGAAGGCCTTCGATACCAAGGATGGGCATGGGATCAAGATGGCTCAGGAGGCAGGGATTCGAGTCGGTTGGATCTCTGCCAGGTATTCGCCGGTTGTAGAGGCTCGTGCGAAAGAGCTGGGGGTCTCTTTAGTTTTTCAGGGGGAAACAGACAAGCTCCTTGTCTATCGGGAGATCCTTTCTCAGTTAAAACTAATGGATTCCGAGGTGGCCTATATAGGGGATGATCTTCTCGATATCCCCTTGATGAAGAAGGTGGGCGTTTCCGTAGCCGTTGCGGATGCGGTGGATGCCGTGCGTGGCCAGGCTGATTACGTGACTCGATCTCCCGGTGGCAAGGGGGGGGTTCGAGAGTTCATCGATCTCCTTCTGGATTTACAACGATTTCAATAAGATGCTATACTCACAAAATGAGGGTGGGGTTTTTTGTTTTGGCCTTTCTAGTGTGCCTAGTGTGTGTGGGAGGGTGCATGGTCTCTAACGAAAAGAGCGGGAATCCGGGCGTCCCCGGCAGGATGGATTCACTTCCCCGTATTGTGATTGAAGATCCTATTTTCTTTGAATATGATGCGCAGGAGCTCCGTTTCCAGATTCGAGCGCAAGAAGCGAGCTATTTTGAGCAGGAAAAAAGGGTGGTTCTCTCCTCTGTCCAAGGGGAGTTTCGAGGAGAAGATCGCTCTCTTTGGCAGCTGGAAGGGGCAAAAGGGGAGATTGATATGGTCGATTCGGATATGGAGATAAAGGGGGGGGTCCGGATGTGGTCTCAAGAGGGGATGGAATTGCGGACGGAGTCGGTTTTTTATCGAAGCTCTGATCGTGTCGTTGAGGCCCCAGGGCACGTGAAATGGAGTGGAGAACAATGGACGTCGGAAAGTGAGGGGGCCATTATTCGTCTCCTGTCGAAAGAATGGAGTCTTCCTAAAGACGTTCATGCCCAGATCCATGGGGAGCCAGGAGATTCATGAAACTTTTTTTCCATTGGATCTTAAGTTTTATTGGACTTTGTTTCATTTCTCTCGCAGTGAGTTTTGGAGAGGAAGAGGGGCGCACTTTCCTGGGAGCGGAGGGGTTATCGCAGTTCCCTATCGATATTCGCTCCGATCAGATGGAGGCCACTGCCGAGCAGGATCGGTTGTTGTTTTCAGGGAACGTCCAAGTGGCGCAGGGGAGATTAAAGCTGAATGCAGATCGTGTGGAGGTTTATGTTAATCTGAAAAATCGTATGATTCAACGTTTAATCGCCAGAGGTTCGGTAAAATTGGAACAAGAGGATCGAGTGGCTTACGGGGAAGAGGCGGTCTTTGATGGAGTCCTGAAGGAGATTACGTTGACCGGTCGTCCCCAGTTGTGGCAAGGGAGAAGTTTTATCCAAGGAGATAAGATCATTGTCTCTTTGACTCAAGATCGAATTCGGGTTGAAGGGGCCAAGGCCTCTATCGATCCTGTCCTTTTTGAAAGAGGGGGAGAGCGTGGACCTCAGAGTTGATGAACTGGTCAAAAGTTATCGATCTCGAGTGGTGGTGGATCATCTGAGTCTTCGTGTTTCTCCGGGAGAGATCGTTGGCCTTTTAGGCCCCAATGGGGCGGGCAAAACGACGACTTTTTATATGGTTACAGGGATGATTCGACCGGAGACAGGGCATGTTTTTTTGGGGGACCACGAGGTGACGGAGGAGCCGATGTACCGCCGATCTCGATTAGGAATTATCTATCTTCCTCAGGAACCTTCTATTTTTAGACGTCTGTCTGTTAGAGAGAATCTTTTAATTGTTTTGGAGCGGTTCGATCTTTCGGAGGAGCTTTGTCGTCAAAGAATCCAAGAGGTATTGCAAGAGTTCAGGATGGATTCTCTGTCGGATCGCAATGCGGCAACCCTATCGGGAGGTGAAAGAAGAAGACTGGAGATTGCTCGGGCTTTGCTTTTAGAGCCCCGATTCCTTCTTTTAGATGAGCCTTTTGCGGGTATGGACCCGATTGCTGTCAAGGAACTCCAAGGAATTTTAAGGCGACTGCAATCTCGCGGAATTGGGATTCTAATTTCGGATCATAATGTTCGTGAAACTTTGTCGGTGTGCGATCGAGCTTATCTCATCCATCATGGAAAGATCTTGGAAGAGGGGGGGGCGGATGTCATTGTTCAGAGCGCCAAGGCGAGGGAAGCCTATTTAGGGGAAGGATTTCGACTTTAATTTATGGCGATACAGATTCGACAAGACCTCAAGCTCAGTCAGCAACTGGTGATGACCCCTCAGTTGCAACAGGCGATTCGTCTTCTTCAACTCTCTCAATTAGAATTAGTGGGAATGGTCAAGCAGGAATTGGAGGAGAATCCTGTTCTTGAAGAATCTCAGGAGCTTTCCGTCAAGGAGAAAGAACAAGAGCAGGAGGTGCCGGAGGATGAGCTTGGGGAGATAGGCGAGAAGGTCCAGAAGATGGAATTCGAGGACTATCTCCGTAGCGAGAGCGGAGTTCGTCCCCCTACCAAGAATTATGACCCGGAGCTCCCCTCCTATGAAAACACCCTAACCCAACGGACGACCTTGGCGGAGCATCTTTCATGGCAACTGCGTCTCTCCGATTTATCTCCAGAGCAAGAGGGGATCGGCGCCGTGATTATTGGAAATATCAATGAGGATGGTTATTTGACCGTCAGCCTAGAAGAGATTGTCGAAGCCACTCACAACTCTCTGGAAGAGGGTCGCAAGGTGTTAGCCAAAATCCAGGAGTTTGATCCTCCAGGAGTTGCTAGCCGGGATTTGCAGGAGTGCCTCTTGGTTCAAGCGAGGCAGTGGGCCTCCGATATTCCTCTTGTGGAGGCGATCGTCCGAAACCATTTAGAGGCCTTGGAATATCATCGGTATCCTGAGATTGCCAAGGAGTTGGGAGTCTCCGTCGAAGCGGTTGTGGAGGCGGGCAAACTCATCTCTAAGATGGAGCCCAAACCGGGGAGGCTCTTTGTGTCGGAAGAACCCATCTACATTATTCCGGATATTTATGTTTACAAATCCGGGGATGACTACACGGTTCAGATCAATGAAGATGGTTTGCCGCGTCTTCGAATTAGCCACATCTATCGCAGACTTTTGCAAGAAGGCTCCCGTCAATGCGAGGATGCCAAAAAATATATTGAGGGCAAGATCCGCTCCGCCATTTGGTTTATTCGGTCGATTCATCAAAGGCAGAGAACCCTGGTTAAAGTGACCCAGAGCATTGTCAAATTTCAGCGGGATTTCTTAGAAAAGGGGATTCAGTGGTTAAAACCCATGATTCTAAGAGACGTTGCCGATGACATCGGAGTTCACGAGTCTACCATCAGTCGGGTTACCACCAACAAATATGTTCATACGCCTCGAGGATTGTTTGAACTGAAGTTTTTTTTCAATAGCGGTGTTCATAAAGGGATGGGGGAGGAGATCGCCTCCATTGGCGTTAAAGATAAAATCAAACAGCTTATTGGCCATGAAGATCGCAAGAGGCCCTTGAGTGATCAAGAGATTGTGGAGACTCTGCAAAAACAGAATATCCAGATTGCGCGCCGCACCGTTTCGAAATACAGAGAGGTGCTTGGAATAGCTCCAGCCAATCAGCGAAAGCATTCTCATGAAATTTGATTTTAAAAGAATAGGGCGCAGAGGAGGTGACCGATGAAGATCGGAGAGTTGTTGCCGAGAGGAGCGATCCGGAGTGAACTGCAAGGACAGACCAAGATAGAAATTCTGAGAGAGCTTACGGATCTATTAGGAGAGCCCCAAAAGAATATTGGAATCGATAAGATTGTGGAGGTGTTATTGGAAAGAGAGAAGCTGGGGAGCACAGGGATTGGAGATGGGGTTGCCATTCCTCATGGAAAGTTGCCCGGCATTAGCAGCGTTTTGCTTTCCTTTGGGAGGAGCGCCTCGGGGATCTCTTTTGATTCATTGGATGAAAAACCTGCCCATCTTTTCTTCTTGTTGTTGGCTCCTGAAAATTCAGCGGGAATTCACCTCAAGGTGTTGGCTCGGATCTCTCGTTTACTCAAGGATTCGAGTTTTCGGGAACGGTTAATGAAGGCTAAGGATGCGGATGAGCTATATCGAATTATTGTCGAAGAAGACGGAAAGTATTAGCCGGCTGCTGAAAAAGTCTCCAATGGAATCTCTTTCGGTCATCATTGTGACAGGCATCTCTGGATCAGGCAAGAGCACCTGTATTCGGGCATTGGAAGATCTTGGCTTTTATTGTGTCGATAATCTTCCTTCCCTGTTGCTTCCTCAGTTGTTGGAACTTTGCAAGCAATCTCAAGGAGGAATCCGTCGGGTTGCTGTGGGGATTGATGCTCGCGAGGGTCGATTCTTTGAGGAGTTTCAAAAGATGGTTCAGAAAGTGCGTTCCGAAGGGCACTCCGTCAAGATGCTTTTTCTCGATGCTCAAGATCCTGTTTTAATCCGTCGCTATAGTGAGACGCGGCGATTGCATCCCCTGGCGATTTCGGGGTCTGTTGTCGATGGCATCCAAAGAGAGAGGGTTTTGTTGAATCCGGTCTATTCGATGTCGGATATTCAAATGGACACCACAGAGTTCAACATTCATGAACTTCGTCAAGTCATTCAGGAGCGCTTTTCTGAAGACGTTGTTGTCCGGAAGACCGCGATCCGAGTCGTTTCCTTCGGATATCGATATGGCATTCCTCTTTCTGCGGACATGCTGATGGATGTCCGATTCTTGCCCAATCCCAATTTTGTTAAAGAACTCCGTCCCAAAACGGGAGAAGAAGAACCGGTGTCGGATTATGTTATGAAGTCTCCCCATGCGGGAAAGTTTTTGGAGCAATCCATGAGTCTCCTTCGTTTTCTTCTCCCCCTTTATCAGCAGGAAGGAAAAGCTTATTTAACGATTGGTTTCGGTTGCACGGGAGGCAGACATCGTTCGGTGGCGATGGCCCGATGGGTCGCTGCAGAGCTGCGGAAGGAAGAGTATGTTGTGACACTGGAGCATCGAGATATTGGCAAGTAGATCTACTTCAAGAGGATGAGATGATAGGAATCGTTGTTATTACTCATGGTCAATTGGGTCAAGAATTCATTAAAACGGCGGAGACCATTGTGGGCCCGTTGCAAGGCATTGTCACCCTTGGAACGAATCGCACCCAAGGGGTGGAGAGTTTGAAACAAGAGGTCGAAAAAGTGATTCGAGCCTCCGATCAAGGAGAAGGGGTTCTTGTGTTGACCGATATGTTTGGAGGGACCCCTTCCAATTTGAGCCTTGCTTTTTTAGAGGAGGAGAAAGTGGAGGTGGTCACGGGGGTTAATCTTCCGATGATTCTTAAACTTTCTTTGGAAAAACGGCAAGGCCCTCTTAAGGAGTTTGCGCAGTACGTTCGCAATTACGGTCAGAGGAATATCACGTTAGCCAGCGAAATATTGAAGGCGGAAGTCGGAGCTGTCCGGAGGCAAACCCGATGAGTTTAGTGTTAGTTCGAGTCGATGATCGCCTGATTCACGGTCAAGTCACGGAAGTTTGGGTTCCGCACCTGACCGTCCATAGAATCCTTGTTGTGGATGACAGGGTTGCGCAAGATTCAAAGGAGAAGAAGATCTTGACGCTTGGGGTTTCCTCTTCGACCCAAGTCGAGTTTCTAACGGTGAAGCAGTTGGTTGCGCAGTATCCAAAATTGACTCAAGACAAAACCCGGATCCTTGTTTTGTTTGGGCGCATGGATCTCGCTTATCAAGTTTATATTCAAGGATTCCATTATTCTCATCTCAACTTGGGGAACATTCACGAAGAGAGCGGGACAAAAGCTCTTTCCCCCTCTGTTTGCGTTAATCCAGGCAGTTTTGGCCAATTGAAAACATTAGCTCAAGCGGGGGTGACTGTAACCCTTCAAGCGATTCCTTCGGAGAGAGAGGTTTCGTTGCAAGAGTTTCTGAAGTGACATTCTTAACAAACGCAAGAAATGGCGTTAGACGCGGCGCCCGAGGAGGCCCGACCGAGGCGTACTTTGCAGGTACGCCGCAGGGAGTGGCCGACGAGGGCAACAAAGTATAACGCCATTTATTGAGTTTGTATTATGTGGCTAACCCTACTCAGTGTGAGCGCCTTAGGCGCCTTGCTTTATCTAGACCGGGTTATTCTAGGGCGATGGATGTTTTCTCGGCCTATTGTGCTGGCGCCCCTGTTGGGGGGATTGTGGGGCGAGGCTCAAGCGGGGATCCTCATCGGTATTGTGTTGGAGGCGATATGGTTCCATCGTCTCCCCGTGGGTTCTACGATCCCTCCCGATGATAGCTTTATGGCGGTTCTTGCCACAGGAAGTTTCGTTATTTCAAGGCGTTATTTGGGAATCCCTTGGGAAGAGGGGATCGCTTTAGCCACGCTTTTAGCTTTGCCGGGGAGCCGCATCGGTCCCCTTCTCGATGGCTTCGTTCGAAGATGGAATGTTCATATCTCCCAATTCCAAAAAGAGGAGATTGACAAAGGCCGATTTCGGATTGCGGAGAATATCAATTGGCTTGGGATGTTGAACAGCTACTTTGTTTTCTTTATCGGTTTCTTCGTTCTGATGGGGGTGGAGGTGGGAGGGCTTTATCTGTTTCAACCATGGATCACGGCCCCTCTATGGAAGGGTTTTTTCGGAACGTTGCGATGTTTGCCCCTCTTGGGAGTAGCCAGCATCCTTCTTTTGAACCGGGGGGCTCGATCTTGGTTTTTTTGGGGGGCTGGGTATGGTCTGGCTTCTTTGCTTTTGTGGATCTTTAAACGCGGCGACATCCAATGAAAAAAGAGGAGTCTCACACGCAGAAATTATTTTGGCCTATTCTCTGGAGGTCTTTTTTTCTGCAGACCAGTTGGAATTTTGCCGGGATGCAGAATATCGGTTTTGCTTATTCGATGGCTCCCGCGTTGAAAAAGATTTGGATCTCTTCGATGGATTACAAAAAGGCTCTGGCAAGGCATATTCGTTATTTTAATACGCACCCTTATTTTGTGACCTTCATTTTGGGGGGTGTGGTCCGTTTAGAGGAGGAGGTGGCCGCGGGCAAGAGGGAGGCCTCGGAGGTGAATCGTTTTAAAGCCTCTTATATGGGGTCTCTCGCAGCCATTGGAGATTCCCTTTTTTGGGCTGGGATTGCCCCCCTGGCAAGCCTGCTGGCGCTCTTGATCGCTCTTCGTGGAAAACTTTGGGCTCCCTGTGTGGCGGTGGGGGTCTTTGGTATCGCTCGATTCCTTATTCAGTTCCAAGGACTTCGCTTGGGGTTGCGATCGCACGAGGAGCTGGCCTCTGAGATCCAGAAGATGCGTTTTACAGAGTGGGCTGCCCGCTTCAAAGAGGGATCCTCATTTTTAGCGGGGGTGTTCCTTGCCATGCTAGGATCCCATCCGGATCTGCGGTTGAACCCTCAAGCGAATTTGTTCTCCTTCTTTCTATTCCCTTTGGTGGCAGCCCTTTTCAGTTTTTGTTTGCGACGTGGATTGAATCCATGGCAGCTGATTGTCCTTTTATGGGTGGTCTTTACCGTCGGCGCTTTTTCAGAAGGAATTTTGCCCCGTTAGGTCGTGTGGACATTAAGGAGTTCTATTTGTATCAACGTACGTTAACCGTTAAAAACCAGCTTGGATTTCATGCTAGGGCGGCGGCCCTTTTTGTGCAGCTCGCCAACCGTTTTGATGCGGAGGTGACGGTTTGCAAGGATAACCTGGAGACCAATGGAAAGAGTATTATGGGGCTCTTGACACTGGCGGCCTCCAAAGGGACGGAAGTTTGTATTAAAGCTCAAGGTCCAGAGGCGGAGGAGGCGTTGGAGGCTTTGACGGATTTGGTGAATCGCGGTTTTGATGAGGATTAAATGGCAGATTCTGCGCGACAACAGATTGTAATTCAAGGGATTGGGGTCTCTTCGGGGATCACCGTTGGAAAGGTTTATTTGATGGGTCGCCCTTTAGAGAGGGTTCCCAAATATTTCATTAAAGAATCGCTTGTTCCACAAGAGGTGGAACGATTCCGTCAGGCCGTCGATGCGTCTCGACGGCAACTCATGGGGGTCAAGGAGGAGGTCTCCAAACGAGAGGCTCGAGAACTCATTCATATCTTGGAAGTGCACCAGATGATGCTTGAGGACGATATGCTGATTCGAGAAACGATGAACCGGATTCGAGAGGATGAAGTGAATGCAGAGTGGGCTTTAGAAAAGGTTTTGGATGAAATCAAAAATGTGTTTGACACCATTGATGATGATTATCTTCGAGGCAGAAAAAAAGACATCCACTATGTGGGGGAAAGAATTCTTGCGAATCTCTTGGGGAGAAAGATCGAAGAGATTGGAAACTTGCAAGAAAAGGTGGTTGTGGTGGCTCATGATCTTTCCCCTGCGGACACCGCATTGATGGCCAGGGGGAAGGTGTTAGGATTCGCCACCGATATGGGGGGGAAGACCTCTCATACGGCGATTTTGGCCCGTTCCTTAGAGATACCGGCTGTTGTGGGATTGGAGAGTGTCACCGAACAAGCTCAAGTGGGGGATACGGTGGTTGTCGATGGAATGAAAGGGGTTGTCATCTTAAATCCTGCTCCTGAGGCTCTGGATTATTATTTAGAACGTCGCAAAGCCTACGAAGTTGGCGAGAAGCAACTTCTCAAGTTGCGCAAAGAGCCGGCTCAGACACTCGATGGGCGCCCAATTCAACTTCTGGCCAATATCGAATTAATTCAGGAGGTTCCCTCTGTTTTGGAGCATGGAGCGGAGGGGATTGGACTTTATCGAACAGAATATCTTTTTATGAATCGAAAAGATCTTCCTTCGGAGGAAGAACAGCTCGAAAATTACAAAGTTGTTGTTCGCAAGATGGCCCCTTATCCTGTCACGATTCGGACGATTGATTTAGGGGGAGATAAATTCGTTTCTCGAGTCGATATTCCCGCAGAGATGAATCCCGCTTTAGGCCTGAGAGCGATTCGTCTCTGTCTGAGGGACGTTCCCATTTTTAAAGCTCAACTCCGCGCGATACTTCGAGCCAGCGCTTTTGGGAAACTCAAGATTATGTTTCCCATGGTGTGTATGATCGATGAGGTTTGGCAGGCTCGCAGTATTCTTCGAGAGGCCATGGAAGAGTTGAAGTCAGAAAGAATTTCCTTTGATCCGAAGGTGGCTGTTGGGATTATGGTGGAAACCCCATCGGCTTGCTTGTTGGCGCAACCTCTTGCCAAAGAGGTTGATTTTTTCAGTATCGGCACCAATGATTTGATCCAGTACTCTCTGGCGATCGATCGTCAGAATGAGCATGTGGCTTATCTTTATCAACCCCTTCATCCTTCGATTTTGAAGATGATCCAGATGGTCGTTCAGGCGGGGGAGAAGCAGGGGATCCCTGTAGGCATCTGTGGGGAGATGGCGGGGGAGGAGGCTGTATTTCCGCTTCTGTTAGGGTTGGGGTTGAAGGAGTTTAGTATGAATGCCCTTTCCATCCCTCGAATTAAGAGGCTAGTCCGATCGATCTCTCTAGCAGAGATGGAGAAACTAGCTCAGGAGGCTTTATCTCTTTCTTCCCACACCGAGGTCGATGCTTTTACAAAGTCGGCTTTAAAAGCCGCAGGAATACCCGAGGAGATTTTATAGGAGATAGGCGAGGTCATTCTAGTATTTGACTTTCTGTTATTGTATTGGTTATAAGAACAGACCATTCGAAAAGGAGGGAATATGGCAAAAACAAATTATCTATTTACCTCAGAATCGGTGACGGAGGGGCATCCCGATAAACTCTGTGACCAAATCTCGGATGCCATTTTAGATAGGATCATCAAAGAAGATTCTCAGGCGCGCGTTGCTTGTGAAACTTTTCTGACCACCGGACTTGCCTTTGTTGCTGGAGAGATTACCACGAAATGTTACGTCAATGTGGCCAATATCGTCCGAGAAACGATTAAGAGGATTGGGTATGATGACGCCCGAGATGGAATGGACTACCAGACTTGCGGTGTCATGACCGCTATCCAGGAACAGTCCCCTGACATTGCGATGGGGGTGGATCGGGATGGAGCGGGGGATCAAGGGATGATGTTTGGGTATGCCACCGATGAAACCGAAGAACTGATGCCGATGCCGATTACATTCGCTCATAAACTTGCGCAACGGTTGGCAGAGGTTCGTCACTCGGGACTGCTCCCTTATCTTCGTCCGGATGGAAAGACTCAGGTGACCGTAGAGTATGACGATGGGCGAGCCGTTCGAGTGGATACGGTGATTATTGCCGCTCAACATGGCGAGGAGGTGACGACGGAGAGATTGAGAAAGGACATTGAGGAGGTGGTTGTTCGTCATGTGATCCCGAGGTCCCTCATTGATGAGCGGCGATTTAAGGTGATGATCAATGCCACCGGGCGCTTTGTGACAGGAGGCCCCCTTGCCGATACAGGGTTGACAGGGCGAAAGATTATCGTGGATACCTACGGGGGATGGGGACGACATGGAGGAGGGGCTTTTTCAGGGAAAGATCCAACAAAGGTGGATCGTTCCGCAAGCTATATGGCGCGCCACATCGCGAAAAATGTCGTTGCCTCAGGGCTTGCCAAAAAATGTGAGATTCAGATCTCCTATGCCATTGGGGTTGCGGAGCCTGTCTCTGTCATGGTGAATACTTACGGAACAGGTATTGTGCCTAATGAATTGATTGAGAAAGCGATTCTTGAAGTTTTCGACATGAGACCCCGGGCCATTATTAAACAACTCGATTTATTGAAGCCGATTTATGCTCGAACGGCGGCCTATGGCCATTTTGGGCGCAGTGAAGAAGGATTTACGTGGGAACAGACCCACCAAGTGGATTCCCTACGGAAAGTAGCGGGGGTATAAACGATGAACGGAATAACATTGGAGAGCTCCATGCCTGAGAAAAATAGACAGAAGAGGAATCTGCGTCCTCAAGATACACATTATGACGTGAAAGATGTCGGTTTGGCAGAGAAAGGACGCCTCCGAATGGAGTGGGCTGCGCAAAGCATGCCGGTCCTTCAGCAGGTTTTGGGTGAGTTTACTAAGACAAAACCTCTGGAGGGGATTCGAGTGGCGGCTTGTCTCCATGTGACCTCTGAGACAGGGAATTTAATGAAGGTTCTCCGAGATGGAGGGGCCTCTGTTGCTCTATGTGCCTCGAATCCTTTGAGCACCCAGGATGACGTGGCTGCCGCTCTAGCCAAGGAAAAAGGGATGGAGGTCTTTGCCATCAAGGGGGAGGACAACGCGACCTACTACCGTCATATCGAACAAGTCTTGCAGAGAGAGCCTCAGTATACCATGGATGACGGGGCCGATTTGGTCTCGATCCTTCACACCCAACGCCGGAATTTGTTGTCCAAGGTTCTAGGGGGCACCGAGGAAACCACCACGGGTGTAATTCGTTTAAAGGCTATGGCGGACAAAGGGGTTTTGGCCTATCCGATTATTGCGGTAAACGAGGCCAAGACCAAGCACCTTTTTGATAATCGTTACGGCACGGGGCAGAGCACGATTGACGGGATTATACGGGCCACGAATCGATTGATGGCCGGCTCTAGCTTTGTGGTGTGTGGGTATGGTTGGTGTGGTCGTGGGTTGGCCATGAGGGCCCACGGCATGGGGGCTCATGTGATTGTAGTGGAGGTTGATCCTCTCAAGGCCTTAGAGGCGATCATGGATGGTTATCAGGTGATGCCCATTGCAGAGGCGGCGAAGGTGGGAGATTTCTTCTGCACGGTCACGGGGAATAAAGGGGTGATCCGAAAAGAGCATTTCCTTAGGATGCAAGATGGAGCGATTGTGGCAAACTCCGGCCATTTCAATGTGGAGCTGGATCTTGAAGCGCTTGCCGATATTGCTAAAGAACGCAGAATCATTCGAGATTATGTCGAGGAGTTTAGTCTTAAAAATGGGAAGAGGGTTTATGTGTTAGGGGAAGGGCGCCTCATCAATCTCGCTTCCGCCGAAGGGCACCCTAGCAGCGTCATGGATATGAGCTTTGCCAATCAGGCCCTCTCACTCGCTTACCTGGCTCAAAATTGTCGGGAACTTAAGCCCCAGGTTTACCCTGTCCCCGCGCCGATTGATCAACGGATTGCGGCGCTCAAGCTGAAAGGGATGGGGGTGAAGATCGATCGGCTGACGCCGGAGCAAAAGAGGTACCTCGAATCTTGGGAAGAGGGGACTTGACAAAGGATCTGGGAGTTGACTACTATTTGGGCTGCGAGCTAGTTTTTCACTTTAAATCCTCAATTGTAGGAATAGCAGATTTTCTTTTCATGATTTCACCCCAATCAATGTGTCCTTTTTTTATTAAGGAGGGTTTTGAATGCCAGATGCTCATGACGTGACCGAGTCTGAGGAAGAGGAAGAGGCCGAAGAGTCTAAACCTGCAGGAAGGAAACGACGTTCCTCCACGCGCCAAGAGGTTGTGGAAACCAGTCCGCCAGAGGTCCCCTCTCGGGATTCCAATCGGGAAGTGAACCTTAAAGATCTCAAAGAGAGAAAACTCTCCGACCTCCTTAAACTGGCTCGAGATCTCAATATTGAGGGGGCTGCCAGCCTTCGCAAACAGGACCTCCTTTTTAAGATCCTTCAAGCCCAGGCTGAAAAAAGCGGGTTTCTCTATGGAGAAGGGGTTTTGGAGATTCTTCCCGATGGGTTCGGTTTTTTAAGAGCCCCCGATTATAGCTACCTTCCTGGGCCTGATGACATCTATGTTTCTCCTTCTCAGATTCGGCGATTCAATCTCCGAACCGGGGATACCATCTCAGGGCAGATCCGTTCTCCCAAAGAGTCGGAGCGCTATTTTGCTCTGCTCAAAGTAGATGCCGTCAATTTTGAAGATCCGGAGGTGGCTCGAGACAAGATCCTTTTCGACAACTTGACCCCTCTTTATCCCCAGGAGAAGTTAAAGCTGGAGTATAGCCCCAGTGACTATGCGACACGAGTGATGGATCTCCTTTGCCCCATTGGGAAGGGACAAAGAGGGCTCATCGTTTCTCCTCCTCGCGCCGGTAAAACGATGCTCTTGCAGAGCATTGCGCATGCCATTATGAAGAACCATGAAGAGGTGGTGTTGATTGTTCTCCTCATCGATGAGCGGCCAGAAGAGGTGACGGACATGGAACGGTCTGTGAAAGGGGAGGTTGTCAGTTCCACATTCGATGAGCCGGCTCAACGTCACGTTCAAGTGACCGAGATGGTTTTGGAGAAGGCCAAACGGTTGGTGGAACATCAAAAGGATGTTGTTATTCTGCTCGATAGTATTACTCGGTTGGCTCGGGCTTACAACACCGTGGTTCCGCCGAGTGGAAAGGTTCTCTCCGGCGGGGTCGATTCGAACGCCCTTCACCGTCCTAAGAGGTTTTTTGGAGCGGCCCGCAATATCGAGGAAGGAGGGAGTTTAACCATCATTGCCACGGCTCTCATCGATACCGGCTCTAGGATGGATGAGGTCATTTTTGAGGAATTCAAAGGGACCGGGAATATGGAGATTGTGTTGGATCGGCGGTTGGCCGATCGGCGTGTTTTCCCTGCCATTGACATCAACAAGTCGGGCACGCGAAAAGAGGAACTCCTTCTCCCTGAAGAGGTCATGAGCAAGATTTGGATCTTGAGGAAGGTTTTAAACGAGATGAACCCGATTGAGGGGATGGAGTTTTTGCTGGATAAGATCCGTAAAGCCTCTTCGAACAAGGAATTCATGGATATGATGAATCGATGACCTGCTCCGGAGGCCTTCTTGAGGGCACCTCTAAAAACTATCTTCTACTGCAAAATCATGTTCTGGCCTGCGACTACGTCGGATTTCACAAAAAGTCCTCAACGTACCTTCCAGGTACGTTTCCGGGCTTTTTGCTCATCCTCCTTGTCTCGGCTCAGATCATGATTTTTCGTCACGAACATAGTT
>JACQOV010000100.1 GCA_016202395.1 Deltaproteobacteria bacterium | reverse complement strand
TTTGTTGATTATTTTTATAATCATTTGTTGAGCCTTGATTTACTGAACCTTGGCTCGGTACTCTTTCAAATAGCCGAGCATTTGATCTAAAATCGACTGTGGATAGTACTTCCCCACCAAATCTTTCCACATCTTTTTAGATTTCTCCTCAAATTGAGTTCTGACCGATTCATCGATGGAAAGGATCTGGATCCCCTGCCCCGGAAGAGCCTCCCACACAACCTTATCATCCCGCCGAGCCGTTTCCTGGAGCGGGGGAATACTCCTCTGAAAAGCCTTCCGAAAGACCTCTTGATCGACCTTTGGAATCCGATCCCACGTTTTCTTGTTCACAACAATTCCGGCCACCCCATGAATCACAGGCATATCCATAGCATATTTCACTTCCGTATTCCACTGCAAAGAGACCATCGCCAAGGGGGGAGCAAAAACAACCTCTAGAAGTCCGGTCTGCAAACTGGTTAAAATTTCGGGAAAAGCCACCGGCACCCCAGTCAACCCAAACGCATCGATCAGATCCTTATTAAAGGCATGACCGCCCCACAACTCCATTTTAAGCCTTTGGAAGTCCTCAAAGGTTTTGACCGGCTTTGTCGTATAGAGATAGATGAACCCTTGGCCAGCTAACAGAATAAGCTCATAGCCCCTCTCCGCAAACCGTTGATGAAAAACGGGGAACATCTTTTCATAGAGATAATCCACTTCTTGATAATCCCCTTCTTGATAGAGGAGAGGAAGCTCAAAAGCGATGACGGCAGGATCAATCTTAGAGAGAGCCACGCTGGTAAACATGCCTGCGTTGAGTTGATCTAGATGGATTTTTTTTAGCATCGCCGGTTCATCGCCCTGAACGCCGCCGCCGTAGGTCGTGAACGTGACCCCTCCTCCCGTTTTTTGATAAATCTCCTTCTCAACCCGATGGATCGCATTCATCCAGGTGGAACCTTCCGGAAATAGCACTCCAGATTTGATATGAACCGGCTCGGCAAAGGAGACAACCGGAAGACAAAGGATCGCTAGCCACCTGCTAATTCTTCGCATTTCCAGCCCCTCTCTGGTCTGGAAGAGGGTTCTTCGTTCGAAATTCCTTCAAGTGAGCGAGAGCTTGATCCAAAATCTCTTGGGGATAAAGATCTCCCACCATCTTCTGTTGCATCGCCCTGGAATCAGTCAGAAAACTTTCCCTCATCTCCTTTGGCGGGGCAATATTTTCAATCCCTTGCTTCAACAAGGAGTCCGCAACCACCTGATCATCCCGGCGGTTGGCCGCATGAATGTCAGGAAGGTATCTCTGCATCGCCTCGGCAATCACCTTTTGGTGGGCTGGCGGAACTTTGTCCCACGTGCTCTTGGTAACAATGAATCCCCCAATGCCATGAACCAACGGCATATCGATAACATACTTCACTTCGGTGTGCCACTGTAGAGCTACGAGCGTCATGGGATTGAGATAAACCGCGTCCAGCAAACCGGTCTGCAAGTTGGTTAATATCTCTGGAAAATTGACAGGAATGCAATTCAGTTTAAATCCTTCGCACAATTTTTGATTCATCAGCAACCCGCTCCAGAGTTCGAACTTTAGCTTCTTCATATCGTCGAATGTTTTAACCGATTTGGTGGTGTAAACGTACATAAACCCCTGGCTCGCCAGAGCGACCAGCTCGTACGCTTTCTTGCGAAACCGCTCCTGAAAAACCGGCAGCATCTTTTGATGAAGATAATCGACCTCTTGATAGGCCCGGGGCAGCCCCGCGCTGATATCATAGAGCCCTGGATTTTCAAGAACCTCTATGGCCGTGTCGATTTTGTTCAACCCCATGCCGGAGCTCATCATCACGTTGAGCTGCCCCAACCGCATTTTCTGAAGCATGGTCGGCTCATCCCCCTGACTTCCCCCCGTATAGATCACGAAAGAACACTCCCCATTCGTTTTTTGCTTAATCTCCTCCTCCATCTTGTGGATATTTTTCATCCAGGAGGTTCCTTCAGGGAACAAAACCCCAGCCCTAAATTCACAAGGCCCCGCAAATGTCTTTCCCTGGCTAAAGAGAAAGAAAAAAACCGAAACAGCCAACATCCACCTTTTCATAATCCAACCTCCTTCCACAGCGCCCCTCACCCCTTCCCTCTCCCCGCGGAGCGGGGAGAGGGTTTAAGGGTGAGGGGTTCATTTAACGATGCACGACATTGATTCCGAATAGACACGATTTGTTGATAGAAATTCTGAGACCAAACCTTTCCTGTCAGGTTTTCATAAACCTTTCCCGCCCTTTTTTTCAATTCCGCGAAGATCTCCGGATTGCCCGATACCTTTAATGGCGCCCCCTCCCCTTCGACCAAACCCTTATAAGCCAATCGATCTGCTTCCCGAAGCGACTGCGTGACCTGCGAAGTTTTAGATCGAAAGGTCTCTAGAAAGATCTTTTGATCGGAAGGGGATAAGCGGTCAAAAGCCTTCTGGGTCACCAATACTCCAACGGGGCTAAAGGTCACCGGAATGCCTAAGATATAATTGACCTCGGTGTACCATTGTAATCCAACCAAAGAGGCGGGAGAGGCATAAGCCGTTTCAATGATGCCTGTTTGTAACCCTGTAAGAACCTCAGGCAATCCGAGCGAGATGCGATTTTGGACTCCCCACGCTTTCATAATCTCTTCCGACATCGGATATCCCGGATAAGACCAAGCCTTAAATTTCTCGGCATCCTCCATCGTATTGGCGGGAGATTTATGAATAAAATAAATGGGGCCTTGTTGGTACCAGTCCACCAGAACAAACCCCTTCTCTTTAAACATCTTTTGCCAGATGGGATAAGATTTCTGAAGAGTGCAATCGACTTCACGATAATCGCTCAACGTAAAATTAAAAAAGAACGGGCCTTCGAGCAACTGAGTCTCCGAAACAATGGGAGAAAGACCTCCCACCGTCCAAGCCCCTCCCTGAATCTGATCTAAGATCGCTTTTCGTCTCATGTCGGTTTCATCGCCAAGCACCGCCCCCATGTACCACTCTGTCTTAATCTTTCCTTGGGTTTTCTTTAAGATCTCCTGTTTCAACTCCAGGATGAGATTGGCCGCAGGGGTCCCCTGAGGCAAAATCATCCCCATCTTTAAAAGAGTCCTCCCCTCTTCCGCAAACGCAAAGGCCGATCCGAGGAAAACAAAGACCATCCCTAAGGTCAACACCTCTCTCCTAAAAATTCCTCGCCTAAACATTCCTCGCCCAAAAATTTCTCGAAGTATCTTCATATCTTTAATGAACGGTGGCGCGGCACTGGTCTCGGATCGAGACCACTTGCTCGTAAAATTCTCGGGAATAATCTTTTCCGATCATGTTCTCATAAACTTTTTGGCTTTTTCTCTTCACCTCCTCCAGAATCTTAGGATCCGAGAAACGCCTCAAGCCGTGTTGGATCAATTGTTCGTAGGATACTTTGTCGGCCCTCCTCATAGAGGCCACCATGGACGGGGCGCTTGAATGAAGATAATCAAAAACCTGTTGCCGCACCGGTTCCGGCATCGCATCGAGTTTCGATTTCTTGATTACTAAAGCCGCCGTCACAAACAACAAAGGGGTATCAAAAATGTAATTCGCCTCGGTGTACCATTGCAGGGCTACCAAAGCAAAAGGGGCGCCCGCCGAAGTCTCAATGACCCCCGTCTGTAGAGAGGTTAAAACCTCAGGAAGAGGAATTCCAACCGGATTGCCGATTCCAACGGCTCTTATGAATTGCTCGAATACCGGGTACCCCGGCCACAGCCAAACTCGAAATTGTTGCAAATCTTCCAGCCTCTCGACCGGCCTTTTGAAAAGGAAAAAACCGGGGCCATGTTGGTACCAGTCGACCAATACAAATCCTTTGTCCTGAAAAAGCTTTTGATAAAGAGGGAGCGTCCCTTTCAAGGTGCAATCCACCTCAGAGAAATCATCCAGTGTCAAATTAAAAAAGAAAGGGCTTTCCAATAAAGCTATCTCTTTTACAATCTGCGTTAAACCCATCCCTAACCATCCTCCACCATCGATCTGCCCCAGATGGGTCTTTCGTATTTGATCTACATCGTCCCCTAAAACGGCCCCCATATACCACACCACTTTCACCTTTCCAGAGGTCTTTTCATAAATCGCCCGGGCCATCTCTTCCTCGATCCGAGCTTGCTCGGTACCCACGGGGGTAGAGGTCCCCAATTTGATGACATAGGCTGGATCCGCAACGGCCTGCGAAGCAATCGCAAAAAATAAAAACGTTGCCCCAACCACACCGATTCTCAACAGGAACCTCCTCCCGACGAATCCTGTTTACTCCACCGCTTCTGGACCCGATCGTAACGCGCGACATTGATCACGAAGGCCCACCATCTGGTCGTAAAATTCCTGAGACCAATATTTTCCTGTCATGCCCTTCGCAACCCCCTCCGTCCTCTTTTTAACCTGCTCCATTAGCTCGGGGTTTCGGATCGGTTGGATCCCATAGTCCAACAGGGCTTGGAATATCTTCCCGTTTCCTTCCATATCCACTTCAAGCCATTCTTTCCTTGTCTCACGGATGGCTTGAAGCACTTTCTCTTGCAAGGGAGGCGGAATCTTTTCAAGGGAAGATTTTTTCAACACCACGGCCGCATTCAGGAACGAAATGGGAAAGTCCAAGATATACCTCTGCTCGGTGTACCATTGGAGACTCACAAAACCAAACGGTATGGCCACGGTGGCATCGATCATCCCCGTTTGCAAAGCGGGTAAAACCTCGGTGAGCGATAAACTCACCTGATTTTTCACCCCCAGCGCATCGAAAATCGGTTGAAACATGGGGTAACCGCTCCAACTCCAAAATTTTAAATTCTCAACGTCTTTAAGGCTCTGAAACGGTTGTTTGGACATGAAAAAGAGCCCCCCCAATGGAAACCAATCCACCAGAACAAATCCCTTCCGTTCAAAAAGCCTCTGATACGAGGGAAGAGATCCATCCAGGGTGCAAAGCGCCTCCGAATAATCATTCAGTGTAAAGTTAAAGAAAAAGGGGGTTCCCAACAACATCACCTCCCTAGCGATCTCAGACAATCCCGATTCCACCCAACCCCCTCCATCGAGTTGCCCCAACCTCGCCTTTCGAACCATCTCAATATCATCCCCCAAAATCGCCCCGAAATACCAAACCGCCTTCACCTCCCCTTGGGTTGCTTCATCAATCCGATCGGCTATTCTCTGCTCTACTCGAGCCTGGGAGGTCCCCGGAGGGGTCACCGCCCCCAGTTTAAGGATATACTTCGGCGCGGATGTCTGCGCTGACGACACAGAAGCGCTGACAACAAGAGCCAACCCCAACGACCTCCCCCACTTCTTATGTAAACTAAAAAAGCTCATCCTTTTTCGCTAAAAGCTTTCGAGCCAGATCCTTGGCCATCTCGTTCGCAATCGGCATTTCTGTGAGCACCTCCGAGGGGGTGTCCAAAACGAGCTGGAGCTCACTCTCGAAAAGGGCCTTATCTTTGATAAGAGTGGCGTAGTTCTGAGCATAGTAGACATGCCCCAGCATGAACCGATCTCCCGAGATCGCAAAAAGCTTGCCAAACTCTGCCTGGGCCTTATCCGGTCCCCCTCCTGCCATCGCGGGCAGAATCGTGTAGAGAGCCCCTTGCAAAAGATGAGGCGCTCCGAAGAAATAGGTGTCATCCAATTCCATAACCCGATTCAGAAGTGCGGTAACTTTAGGAAGATCGAAAAGGGCTTTGGGATCGTCCAACTTGAGTTGTAAAAGAAGGGCCCATGCCATGAGGGTCCAAAACGCGGGGAGCAGATCGTCTTTCTTTAAGTACGGAGTCGCTTCACGAAACTTATCCCCTCTTGCCAAAGAGTTGCGGAATTTTTTGTTTCGCTTCAACGCCTCCATCCCCAGTTCCACACCCCTTTCATAAAGCCGTATCGCCCTCTTGGGATCCTGTTGTTCCATAAATCCCATCGCATAGAAGGCGTTGAGCTGTCCTGCCAAAGCCAGCAACTCCTGATTTTTTGGAGACATCCCCACCATCCCCTCCATCAGAACAATAAAGGTGGGAAGGGCCTCTCCAACGGTTGCAGAATCTTTTCCTTGATAAGAGGTCTCTATCATGTCGTACATGCTGGGGACCAGCGCATTAACTGCTGCCGCTTTGATAGAACAACTGGCGTTAAACAGCAGCAAGCCACTTAGCGATACTGTTAATACGACCCACTTCATTGTTGTACCCTCCTTTATAGGTAAATAATGCCCTTCGGCATCTTAGGACATGCAAAAACAGTGCCAGAAAAGCTTCTTTTTAAATAATTCAAAACACTGAGCTAAAAACACTCTATTTTCAAAAAGATAGACCATCCTTCCCTCTTACAAAGACGGAATCAAAAAAAATCCACCCGAAAAAAAGTGCAAACTTTTTTTACGCTTTACCCCTCCATAAAACGCTAACTTCCTGTTTTCTAAAAAGAAATAGGTGTTGATCTTTTTTACCGACCCACTGTAAACAAAACTCCACAGATGAAGCCTTCCTTCTAACCTTCGATCCATCGAAGGTACTTTCGCGCCCCCACGTCAATGGGCAAAGCGATCACCTCCGGAAGTTCGTAAGGATGAATCTCCTCGATGCGGGCTATCAAGCGATTTAACCGAGCTTTAGAGGTTTTAATCACTAACAAGAACTCCCGATCCTCACAGAACCGATTTTTCCAAATATAAACCGAGCGCACCCCCGAAACGATGTTAACACAAGCCGCAAGTCGCTCTTTCACCAACGCCGAGGCCAACACGCGCGCCTTTCGATGTGAGCCAATGGTTGAAAGGACCACGTACCCTCTAACCTTTTTTCTCAGCATAGGTCTTGAGCTCTTCCATCGATTTCGTCAATGTCACCTCTGTCAACGTATTCCGAATCGTCTTGGGAACCCAAAAGCCAGGGTCTACCCCCATTTGACAGGTCGCCTCCGTTTTATCTCCTCCCACTTCCTTAAACTGATACCAACCTTCCGCATTTCGGACATCTCCATCCACATAGGTCCAACTCAACTTATGACGCACATCATCATATTGATAACGCAAAACATACCGGATCTTCTTTACCACCGCATGAACCACCACCTCCACATCTTTAGCGCGTCCATCCGGATACTTCGCCACGACCCGAATGGATTGCACAGCCGATTGCCACTGGGGATAGGATTCAAATTGGCACAGTGCATCATAACATTGTTGAGGAGAGGCGTTGATCGTGACACTCTTCTGAACAGTTTCCAGTCCCATGGTTCACCTCGTTTTTTTAGGTAGGATCAAACGTGCTATTTATTATACAAAAAACCACGCATGTCAAGCTCTTCTTGACTTTTACTAGGAGAGAGGCTACCCATGAACTGCATCACAACAAGAATTTGTTTAGCAGGGACCAGATAGAAGATGACACATCGGCGTTCACGACTCAAACACAAGCGGGTTATTGCGATCACAGGAGTGAATGGTTTTATCGGGAGCAATCTCTTGAAACGACTTCAAAGTCGCTCCGATTATCAGGTGATTGCGCTCGATAGGCACCAACCTTCGTTCTTGGAGCCTCCGACGAAATTTTATCAGATTGACCTCACCATCCCGACCATTGACGCGACCATTGCTGAAATCTTAGAACGGGAGAGTTGTGACACCTTCATTCATGCGGCTTTTTTTAATAGCCCCAGTCATAGCCGCAGCCACCCGCATGAGGTAGAGGTGATCGGATCGATCAACGTATTGCACGCTTGCGCGAAAGTAAAGATTCATAAAATCCTCGTGGCGAGCACCACGATGGTCTATGGCGCCAATCCTACAAATCCGAACTTCTTGACCGAGAATCATCCTCTCAACATCAATCCCCGCTATCGCTTTGTCGCCGACAAGGTGGAGGTGGAAAAAGAGATCCGTCGCTATCGGAAGAAAAGGCCTGAGACCATCGTTACCGTCCTTCGCCCTTGCACTATTCTGGGACCCACGATCAAAAATTTTGTAACCGATTATCTGAGCCGCCCCGTCTGCATCACACTGTTAGGCTATGATCCTTTGTTCCAAGCCGTCCACGAAGAAGATCTCCTCAATGCATGGGATCTTGTCATCGAAGGGGATTATTCCGGAGAATACAATATTGTGGGACGTGGGGTCTTGCCCTTCTTTACTCTGCTGCGGCTGGCTGGCAAACCGATTCTGCCGATCTTTCACGGCATCGCTTATCCGATGGTCGATGCCTTATGGTTGGCCCAAGTGACTCGAGCTCCAGCGCCCCATCTCGACTATATCCGCTATGTTTGGGTGGCTGATGGAACAAAGGCCAAGGAAGAGCTTGGGTTCGAAGCAAAATACAGCACCAAAGAGGCTCTGGAAAGTTATCTCGGGATTCAACGCCTGCGTCAAATCCATCTGGTGGAGTAGGCTGAAGGCCTAGTTTTTTTAAAGAAACTGAGGTATGTTTTAAATTTGCGATATGGGGGAGTTATGGCAGGTCCAAAGAATGTTTTAGGAAACGATCCTTTCATGCAAGGGGCTAAACCGAGTCTGCTCCTTGCCACCCCAAAAGAGGCGGGCGCTCTCCAAAAACCGGAAGAGATTCCCACCGTAAAAGCGGAGGGAAATGGGGCTAAATCTCCGGCCTCGCCATCGTCTGCTTCCACACCGCCCGACACTCAAACTTTGATCGATCAAGCGATCGAACACCGATTTGCGACCCTGGAGATGCGATTGCAACAAGGCCTCCGCCAGATCGAAAACAAGATCCAGCCTCCAGCGCACCCTCCCACAGCTCCTCCACTTCCAGAATTCGAGAAACGATTCTCAAAATTGGCTCATAATTATGAGGAGAGGCTCAAAGAGGTCGCCCAACAGTACCAGCAAGAAAAGGAGCCCACTCCCGAAAAAGAGAACCACTATCGAGAACAAATCATCCAGATTTTGTTCACCGCTTATCAGAAACTCAGCGAAGGAATCTCCTTGGAGCCGCTGCGATCTATTTTTCGACAATTCTGGATGAGAAGCCGATCCGAACAAGTGGATGAATTCGGTTTGGATCCAATCTTTCAAGCGCGGATGAAGCCTGTTTTTGACTTTCTCTACAAAACGTGGTGGCGTGTGGAAACCTCAGGCGTCACGAACGTCCCCAATGAGGGGAGAGCCCTCCTGGTTGGGAATCACTCGGGAGCGCTCCCGTATGATGGAACCATGATCAAGGTGGCCGTGATGAACGAGCATCCCGAGCATCGGGAGGTCCGGTTCCTGGTCGAGAATTTCGTTTATTATTTTCCTTTTGGCGGCTCGTTTATGAGCCGAGTCGGAGGAGCTCGCGCCTGCCAAGAAAACGCGGAATGCTTGCTGAGGAAGGATCAGCTTGTCGCTGTTTTCCCCGAAGGGGTCAAAGGGGTTGGGAAACTCTACTCCGAGCGATATCAATTGCAACGCTTTGGCCGCGGTGGATTCATCAAATTGGCCCTCCGAACCGGTTCCATCATTGTTCCCGTAGCGGTGATTGGAGCCGAAGAGGCCATGCCTTTAATGGCCCGGGCCGATTGGTTAGGCCGTTGGTTCAAGCTCCCTTACATCCCGATTACCCCCACCTTCCCTTGGTTGGGGCTTCTAGGACTCATCCCTTACCCCACCAAGTGGTACATCCACATGGGAAAACCGTTTGACTTCTCTGCCTATGGGCCCGAGGCCATTGAGGATGATATCCTTATTAATCAGTTCTCGGAGATGATCCGGGCCAATATCCAACAGATGGTCTATGATCAACTGAAGCGGCGCCGCTCCGTCTGGCTCGGATGATTCTGTATCAAAAAGTCACAACCACGCACAATTTACAATAACGTCACACCGGGGACTTTTTTATTCTGTATTAATTTCAATGAGTTATAAACATGCCCTGAGTTGGCATGACAATTGCATTGTAAATCAGTTGGGTCGGGGGCCTCTCCCTACCATAAACCCCACCTCAGCCCTAGCAAGGCCTTCGACCCTTTTCTTTAGGGCGCCTCTAAAAACTATGTTCGTAACGAAAAATCACACTCTGGCCTGCGCCTGCGTCAGATTTTACAAAAAGTCCTCAACGTACCTTCCAGGTACGTTTGCGGGCTTTTTGCTCATCTTCCTTGGCTCGGCCTAGATTGTGATTTTTCGTTACGAACATAGTTTTTAGAGGCGCCCTTTATCGTGCTATAATCCCCCTCCATGAATTCCAAAACAGAAACCATTCGTTGGCGCCATTGGGCGGTTTATCTCCCCATCTATCTCTTGCATCGTTTCATCCATCTTCTTCCCCGCTCCGTGTGGTCGGCCCTTGCCAAAGGGATCGGAACGCTTTGCTATTGGCTGATTTTCTCGCGCAGGAAGCTCGCCTTAAAAAATCTCGACCACGTTTACGGAGCTACCAAAACCGAGAAAGAGAAACGGGCCATCGCCAAAGCCTCTTTTCAAAACTTTTCCAACTCTCTTTTTGAGATCCTTTGGGCCCGTCACATCAACGCTCAAAACTATGAACGATTTATTGAACGAGATCCCGAATCATGGCGTCGGATCAGCGAGGCTCGAAAAAAAGGCGGTGTGATTATTTTGCTAGGACATATCGGAAACGCGGAGCTCCTCGCAGTCGGCGCGGGGTATCAAGGGCTTCCAATCCATTATGTGGCTCGTTCTCTCAAGAATCCTCTATTGGATCGATTGATCGATGGACTCCGATGTTCGGGAAGCGTCGGAGTGGTTTACGCAAAAGGGGCTCTTCCACGATTGAAGGAGATTTTACTCCACAACGAAATGATCGCGATTCTTCTCGATCAGAGAAGCCAGCCCCTGCGAGGAGGGATTATAGTCCCTTTTCTGGGCCAGCCGGCTCTGACCAATCGGCATCTCGCAGAATTAGCTCTGGATACGGGATCTTCTATCATGCACTTCTATCCACAACCCCTTGGGAATACGCGGTGGCGAGCCATTTACGAGGCCCCCATCCAATACACCCCCACCGGAGATCGAGAGAAGGATGTGTACGCTCTGACCCAGAAATGCAACGAGGCACTCGACGCCACGATTCGAAAATATCCGGAGATGTGGTTTTGGGTTCATGACCGATGGAGGATGTAACGATGAAATTAGATGGGAAAGTCGCCGTAGTAACAGGAGGAGCTCAAGGAATCGGCAAAGGGATTGCCCTTAAACTGGCGGAGCGAGGGGCGGAGGTGGTTATTGCCGATTGCAATGAGTCTATCGCGGAACAGACCGCCTTAGAGATTGGAAAGATCGGCCGGCGCGCGATTGTTTGCAAAACCGATGTGAGCGACGACTCGCAATGCCAGACCCTTGCTGCAAGAGCTTTAGAGGCCTTCGGTCAAATCGACATCTTGGTAAACAACGCCGGCTGGGACCGCTTCGAGTTTTTTGTCGATAACTCACCCGACACTTGGGATCGACTCCTGGGAATCAATCTGAAAGGGCCGATCTACTGCGCTCATACTATTCTCAAGACAGCCATGATTCCGAACAATGGCGGTCGAATCATCAATATCGCCTCCGACGCCGGACGCGTGGGGAGCATGGGGGAGGTGGTTTACTCCGCCACGAAAGGAGGGGTTATCGCTTTCTCGAAAGCCTTGGCGCGGGAAGTCGCGCGATATCACGTCACCGTTAACGTGATCTGCCCAGGGCCCACAGAAACAGCGCTTCTGGGGGAGATGAAGAAGAGCGAGAGAGGAGCCAAGGTGATGGCCGCCATTGAAAAATCGATTCCTCTAGGGCGAACAGGGACACCGCAAGATATCGCTTCCGCAGTGGCTTTCCTTGCTTCCGATGAGGCTAGTTTTATTACGGGGCAGGTGTTGAGTGTGAGCGGCGGACTAACAATGGCAGGATAGGGGTTAAGAAGAAGGAGGGGCCTCGTTTCGCCACACCACTCGGCTAGAATCTCCCAGATTTCCTGCCGCCTTCGGAGTTTCTCTTCGAATAGGGGCGATCCAAAGAATAAAAACAGCCACAGCAAAAGCGGAATCCACAACCGTAATTGTTGTGGGTGAAACCGCTCTTGCGTAAAACTGGGGGATCGTTGCAAGCCCCTGAGCTAAAGCCCGCGAGGCTGCAATCAAATCAAAACACGCCCCTCCCAACAACGCGGCATAAAGATAGTCCGGATCTCGAATCCACAGATTCGCCCCCATGAATGTCAAAAGGTGAAACGACCACAGATAGCTCCCCCAACTCTCCCCTTTGAACAAAACATACAGGGGGATTCCCAGCAAACCGCACACAATCAATCCGGTCGTCCACCGTTGAATGGGTTGATTCCTTGCTGGCCAAAGAGCGGCTCCCAAAGAAAAAAAGGCGATAAAGATCCATACCCATGTCGGGATCTCTCCCAAAACAGGATGGATTCCTAGCAAGGCTCGAAGTGTGAAAAAAGAAGGGAGTGCCCTTAAATCCGGAGGGAACGGGATCACCTCCGTAGAGATCCAGATAAAAAGGATGAGGGAGAATCCTTGAATCCCCCGAACAAGCCTTTGCATAAAGTTTGGAAGTGATGAGATTGTACCACCAACACCAACCTGTTTGCAATGGGGTGTTTAACCGCGGACGACGAGGACCGGGACCTTCGAGTGACGCACCACATGCTCCGCAGTAGAGCCAATCAGGTAATCCAAAATGTTGGTGCAACCCAGTGAACCCATCACGATGAGATCCATTTTCTCCTCTTTAGCAAATTTCAAGATTTGAACGCTGGATAACCCCCAGCGATAAACAACACTGCGCGGAGAAATTTTGCTTCCGCTTTTTTTTAAGAACCGGGCCATCTGGCGTTTCGCCTCTTGGAAACCCGCTTCTCGGAGTTCCCCCTCCGAGATGGTTTGAGGGACATAGATTCCGAACGCAGGTTCTATTAAAACATGCAAAAGAGAGAGCTTCGCGTGAAAACGCTTCGCGATCTGCTGCGCGATATCTAAAGCAAAAGCGGAATGTGAAGAAAAATCGGTAGGAACCAAGATCTTTTTGACTCGAAGCATTGTGCCCATAGAGCCTCCAGTGAGGGGAGTTATACCCCCACAGCCCCCTCCGTGTCAAATTTAGGATGTCGATCCCTCTTAGCCCAAAATTCGGCGGCGGACGGCTTGGACCAGATCGATGCGATACACAAAGATCAAGATGGGGATCATCGTGAAGGGAAGGACCAAAATCGCAGGAACGAAAACGGAGAAGAAATCGGTCACACGCGGATAGGGATGGAGGTTCACCCCCCAGGCTTTGTTCAGCTGGAAGACCAAAAAGTCTCCAATCGTCAGAGCCAATGGGATACTCAACGTTAAACCTATGATCGCTTGCACCACCAACTCTATCGAGAGCATCCTTCGAAAGTCGGTCCTGCCAAAACCGAGGGCCTGAAGGGTTGCGTACTCCTCCTCGCGCTCAAAAGCCCCCAACATCAACGTCGAAAAAATAAAAAGGAGCGCGATGACGACGCTGACGGATCGCGCAAGCCGCACCATTCGGCCAAACTCTTGGCGCATCTCCTCTGTCGCTTTCTCAAACTCCTGTTTCGTTAAAATCCCTCCCACCATCGGCATCTGATAAATTCTTTCAACCGCATCTGAACGATCCGCTTGAACCATAGCCCCTGAAGCGAAGTCCTCGAGGCCTAAAATGGACTGAACCTTCGGCAATGGCGCAAATACGGTGTGTAACGTAAAGTTGCTAACCACTCCAACCACCATGAAATCGTCCCTCCCCTGGGATCCTTCAAGAATCACACTATCTCCGATCCAAACCCCTAAACGATCCGCAAGCGACCGATTGATCACCACCTCGAAGCGATCGGCCTCAAAGGTCCGCCCTTGAATCAGATCGAGATGATTCATCGAATCTCCCGAAGGAATCCCCATCACTCTCTGCCCTGCGGCCATCTGTCCTACGGAATGGCTGTCATGAAAAACCTCCACGTATCCTCGGAGATAAGGCTCAAACTGCTCTACCACCTCCAACTCCAACAGAGGTTTGTACCCTTCCGGCTCTAGGAGTTCATTAAAGTCGAGAAACAGGGTCCACTTCTGCGCAGCCAAGATTTTATCGGAAGTCCGATAGAGAGAGTTATTCCCGATAGAAAAACCGATACCAGCGGCGATCGAAAAGGAGATCGACACCAATGTGGTGGCAACCAACCCCGGATGACGCCAAAGGTTTCGCACTCCCAATCGGACCCCAGCGGGGATCGGAGGGAGTCCCTGCTCCAACCGCCTCCATCCACGAATCCAGCGCCCTTTGCCACGAACCGATCGGGGTCTTAAAATTTCCTGAGGCTCTTTGAGAAGTAAACCGATGAGAGGAACCAACACACCTAAAAGAGTGACAACCCACCCCAATACCATTCCTTTCAGAATCGTCCCCAATGGCGTCCAGCCATAGAGGATCGCAAGGCCATGCGACTCCAGATAGACTTGCGTAAAGAGATGTCGGATCCAATAGGAAGCAGGCACTCCTAAAATAGCCCCACCTAACGCCAAAACGAGGCTCAGAAAAACGTAAGAAAGAGCGATGGAAAAGGTGGAGAATCCTAAAGCTCTCAAAGCGCCGATCTCCACCCGCTGCGATTGGATCAGACGATTCACCGAAAGGAAGGTCGCCAAAAAAGCGACCAATGAAAAGATGAGAACCATCGCATCGGCATAGGAACCGATGGCTCGAACGTCGTCTTGAAGGTGTTGATAGCTGGGCTGCTGCGCCTTAGGCAAAACACGACGGATAGGGGTTCCCTCTAAGGTTTTTAGAATCTCTCGCTTCACCTTCTCAAAATCGGCTTTGGGATCGATCCGGAAAAGGAAGCTGTTGTACAAAGGATAACCGAAGAGATCGATCACATGATCGATCGGAAGATAGACCACCCCCAAACTCCCCTTGAGGGGAACGAAAAGATTTGGATCCATCGTTCCCATCAAAAACTCTGGAGCCAAAACGGATCCCACAATTTTAAGGGTCTGAGTCCCCCCTTTCGATTCAAGCTCTAAGGAGTCTCCGACCTGAAAGCCATGATACCTCTGCAATCCCTGTTCCATCACCCCCTGTGAAAGATCCCCTTTTTGGAAAGAATTTCCCTCCAGGATTCGAAAACGATCTAACGTGGGTTCAGAATCAAGATAGTAGACGGCGGTAGCCAGAGTCTTCCCAGAACGCAACGGGATATGACCCATGCTGACCAACCGTTTGTCCCACGAGATCACACCGGGAATGTGAGACCAATCCGGGATCTCTTCGAGCGCCAGGGGTTGCGCAATAATCTCAAGGTCGGCCAGAGCCAGCTCGTTGAAAAGGGTGTCGCGAGTTCGAACGAAACTATAAACGGAGGCTTTGATTCCAATAAAAACAGAGAGCCCAATCCCCACGACGAGGGCAATCAGAAGAGCGCGTCCCCACATCTGCCGAAGATCTCGAATCGACTTGAGCCAAAGTTTATTCAAGCTTTGGCCTCCACAACGCGCCCTAGATGCAACTCCACCACTCGGTCGGCAATCTCTCCAAGCTTGCGGTTGTGAGTCACGATCACAAAGGTAGTTCCAGTCCGTTTTTTAAGCTCCGACATCAGCTCGATCACCTGATTACTGGTCCGCTCATCGAGGTTCCCTGTCGGCTCATCGGCCAACACCAGACTCGGCTCTTTGGCTAAAGCTCGGGCAATGGCCACCCTTTGCTGTTCTCCACCGGAGAGCTGAGAGGGGAATTTTTCTTCCTTCCCTTTTAACCCCACCGCCTCCAGATAGCCTCTCGCGCGCGCGTGCAGGGCTTCTCCCCGAATTCCGATGAGCTCCAACACCGTCTCCACGTTTTCTTGAGCCGTGAGCGTTGGGATCAGATTATAGAACTGAAAGATAAAACCAACTTTTCGACGGCGGAAATCGGTCCTCTCCCAACGATTGAGGTGGCTAATCTCCTCCCCATCCACGGTAACCTTGCCCGAATCGGGGCGATCTAAGGCCCCAATTAGATTGAGCAAAGTGGTCTTTCCCGAACCTGAAACCCCCAGGATAACCACCCACTCCCCCTGACGAATTTGGAGAGAAACATCTTCCAAAACAGGCGTATCCACCTCTCCCATCCGATAACTCTTCCGAACTGAATCAACCTGAACCATGCAAGAATCTGGCCAAGAATCGGGCATAAAACCCCTCCTTTTCGTGTTCCATCCTCATACCACGAAATAAACCCCAAAATCTAGCGCAACACTAATTTACAATCGTCTTTGGTTTTGATATGTTACGCCGAAACGCCAAAACAAGGAGTGCTTCCATGAAAAAACGCGCAAAGAAGAAGGCCAAAAAGACCCTAAAAACCTTAAAGAAACGAGCCGCTCCAAAGAAAAAAGCGGCCAAAGCCAAAAAGAAGATCACAAAGAAGGTCACCCAAAAGGCCGCCCCAAAAGCCAAAAAAGTAAAAAAGGCTCCGGCTCCTAAACTCAAGAAAACCAAACCCTCTCCTCCACCGGCAGTTCCCCCTGTTCCTAAAGGGGAGATCCCGGTAGGAAAAGTAATCCACTATTACAGTCATCTTCAGGTTGCGGTGGTGGAACTCGATAAGGGCTCTCTCTCCGTGGGGGATCGGATTCACATAAAAGGGCACACCTCCGATTTTTACCAGATGGTGGAGTCCATGGAGATTGAACATCAGAAAGTTCAAACGGCCAAGCCAGGGGATGGCTTTGGAATCAGGGTCGTGGACCACGCCCGAGACCACGACGTGGTTTATTTAGCGAAGAAGCCGTAATTATTTTCTATGGATGGCGCCCCAGGTTTTGGCGCCAAGCTCTTCAAAATAATCGAGGAGTTCGGACTCGAGATGGCTTGCATGATCCATCAGCTCATGGATTTTGGTGTCGAGGTCTTGAAGCTCTTTTAGAATGTCAGGGGGAACTGCCGCTATCTTCTGATATTGTTCGACTCGACGCGAGATCTCTTCTTGCATCGCATGGAGTGTCATCATATCCTTTTCGATATGGCGCGTCTGTTGTAAAAGTTTTTTCCTTTCGCCCCCGGGTTGAATCACAAAAACATAGAGGACCCCCAGTAACAAAGCGAACAACAAAAGCGATTGGCCCAAAACCGTTTCAAAGGTGGGATAGAGTCCCAAGAATGGAATTGCAGGGACCCCAGGAATTCCTCGTGCTGCCAGCCAACCGGCCTCTTGAAGTTCATGGAGTCCACGCCCCATGAAAACAAAAGCTAAGAAGTAAAGGATGAAACTGGTAACGAGGAAAAATTCGCGCAGAGGGATCTTCACCTGAAAGCGATAAAAAAGAAGAAAGAGGGCCAGGAGGACTAGAAGCCCTACCCCAAAACCAGAGACCACGGGGAATGTTCCATTCTCAGCAAAGCCAAAAAGGGCATTGTAGAAAAGGACGGTTTCAAATCCCTCGCGATACACCGCTAAAAAAGCAACAAAGCCCAAAGCGATTCCACTCCCTGTCTTTAAAGCGCTTTGAGTCCGCTTCTGGATAAATTCCTGCCATTTTTCGACCTCCGCTTTTGCCAAGATCCAGTGGGAAACATAGAAGAGGACTGCAACAGCAACCAGCATCGTCATCCCTTCTAAAACCTCTTGATTCGCCGGAGAGATCGTAAAAAGTCCTTGTAATAACCATGCCGTTAAGAAGGAAGCCAGAACTCCAATGCCGGTTCCCCAATAAACAAAACGGAGTTTATCCTTGTGTTGTAATCGAAGGAGGAATGCGATCAAAGCGGCGATAATTAACATCGCCTCAAATCCCTCGCGAACAATAATGGAGAGGGACTGAACGAAAAGGATAGAAGGAGAGCTTTTCTCGCTTAAAATCTGTTGGGTGGCATTCAACCCATGGAAGATCTCATCCCCCTTTTCATCGATTTCATCCCAGGGCCGTCGATCGGATATCCCTATTTGGATCTCCGAAAATTTCATTTCGAGCTCGCTTGCCAACTCTGGATCTTTCACGCGGAGTTTTGATTCGACCGCTTCGAAATGGAGATAAGCATCCAAGGCTAAGGATTTGGCCTCGTCGATATCCCGCTGGCGATACCGATCGAGGGCCGCTCCCAACGTTTGACGAACTGTAGTGAGGGTTGATTCCACTCCATCCACTCCTGAAGATTCTTTTAGAAATCCCTCTCCGGAGAGGGTCTGAGAGCGGAGATACAAAGCGAGCGCGCGAAGATCCTCGGTCGTGTAAGAATGATTTGGTATCTGCTCATTGAATTGAATAACAAACTCATCGTCGCTCCATTGCAAAAGTTGTTGCCAATCTTGAAAAGAAGAAGGGAGTTGATCCTTCAATGATGGGTGAACCTTCTCCCCTCTTGCCAATATATCGGGAGAACCCAAAAAGAGGTGCAAAATGGAGGCAAGATCCCATCGCTCGACCTCACTGAGTTGATTCTCCCAAGCCACCATCGATGTCCCTTTAATTCCGACAGTAATAATCTGAAAAAGATCTTGAGGCGAGCGATTCCCCATCCGCTCGGGATCATTAAAGTGGGCCGGCTTCGGCTCCAAACCTGCCGCAGCGGGGCCATCTCCTCCCCCCATGGAGCCATGACAGAGAGAACACTTTTCCTGATAAAGCTTGGCTCCAGAACTTATGGAGGGTTTTCCTTTCGGTAGAAGATTGAGACCCACTTTAAAAGCTTTTGCGAGATCTTCCCCCCACTGAGCTGAAAATGAAGCCAACATCCCTTCGTCGGCCCGCTCTTGAATCCATTGGGAGAGGAGTTGCAAACGTTGATCGAGATCGGACTGAACCGCGGGATCTAACGAGACGGTATTTTTTAAACTTTCAAACTGCTTTCCGGCTTCGTTGAAGAAACTGAGCGCTTCTTCGTATTCTATGGAATTAACAATCTCTCCGGCCTCTACTCCTTCTTTATATTCCTGAATCGTGACGTTCAAGATAAACGCAGTCCTTTGAACGCGCTCCTGCACATCATCAGCGGCCGACGCCCAAGAGAGGATGAGAAGAGAGATTAAACTCAAAAAAGCCTTAGTCCCCATTGTTAGGCCTCCGTGTTAAAAACCAAACCATAGCAAAAATCAGAAAAGCCAGCGACACCTGAAAGGTAAGGAAAGAGACGACCTTGAGAATGGCAAAATAAGGGCTCACGAAACGGACGAGCCATCCCGACATTTCATTGAAAAACGCCGAGAGAAAAGAGACCGAGATAAAAAAGATCTTAAATTGGGATGAAAAAGGGGCGAAGATTAAAAGATGGGTGAGTAACAAAATCACAACGGCCATCATGGGGAGATGCATGTGCGTCACTTCTAACATGGAATCGAAGCTTCGGGGGACGCGATACTCGGCTTCCAATCCGAGATAGTAATCAACCACCGATTGAGGAGCGAGACCCATCTTAGAAAAATAAAGAAAGAGGTGAGTCAACCAAAGCCCCGTTAAGAAGAGAAGCGTGAAGAGAAGCGTCAATCGCATGAGAGGGTGATTCTGAAATTTACCATTCTGCATGTACTTCACGATCTATTCTCCTTCAGGATAGCAATCTGGAAAATCGCTAAAGAACGCCGGACCGCGTCTTGAATAGTCCGGGCGGTAAGCGTGGCCCCAGAGAGGTTGGGGATGTCTCGTCGAATCGCAAGATCTTCCTCAAGTTTTTTATCCCCCCACAACTTTAACCAACGGAGATGCGGTTTGTAATCCTCCGGCTCATAAAAGGCGAGAATCTCCACAAATCGAACTGTCGCATCGGGATTGACCACCACCATGATTGTGGCTGGCATGGTCCGAACGGTGTCGGTCATAAAGAAGGCATAACCGATCGGTTTTTTCTCTTGAATCCCCACATAGTAGGTGACGACACGCGTCCCTAATCTGCTTTTCGCCGCCTGTTCGATAGCGCTTGCTTGCTCCTCCGTTAAAAAAAGCGTTTTCCGTTCAATGCCTCCTTCTTTTCCAAAGGCAAGTTCGAGAGCCTTCTCCTGCGTCAAATAAACCCTCGCCTCCACATCTGATACAAAAACGACTGAAAAAATAAATACAAAGAACCACTCGACCCAGCGGGTGGCATGGGGCGGGGGCCCCCCAGGCGCGCCCGCCAGCAACGCTTGCAGCGTAGCTGCTGCGGGCTGGCGGACCGTGGAGCACGCCTGGGGGAAGCCCCATGACAGGACCCGCTGGGTCAAGATGTTTAGGCTCAATCTAGAAAACATACCCAATCCCAAGATTCACCTGATTCACTCCTGCATCCGCCTTGTTATTCATATCCTGATAATCGAATTTCAACGCCAGATTGTCAATCGGCTTATATGTCAGGCCGTAAGTGAATTCCGTCCGATTGTTTGCCGGATTCTCCGTAAAACCGCCAGGGACGTTCTCTTGGGTGTTGTATCGCTCCCACCGGAAGAAGGGGGCCAAATATTGGCTAAAACCAAGGGGGCTGAACACATTGTAGGCTGTCTCCAGGTAGCCGCCATACAACTTTTCACCTACCGACTTATTCCCAGTCAGGCCTGTATCCAATTCACCATCGTCATCGGTGTCCTCACGTGGAATTGCATTGATCTCCCCCACATCTGTGATAGTCGCTTGAGTGTAAAGGGCACGAGTCTCTAAAGCTTGCCATTCATACTTCGCATGAAGATCCCACAAGGTAACTTTGGCATCAAAATCTTCATCGGGATCTTGACCGGAGTTTCCAATAAAAGTGGAGGCTCCAGCGAGCAACCCCGGCAATCCCACATAATCGACACGCGCTGTCCAAGCGGCATCCTCGATGGAGCTTTCTGAGCCATTCTGACGCCCACTCCGAAGCCCGGATCCTGCGGAAAAATTCTCCGCATTCAGCCCGGCAACGACATAAGTTCGATAGACAAAGGGACCTATCTCTCCGTAAACTCCGGCTCCATTCTCTCTCCAAGTGGTCGGAATAATGTTCCGCTCCACATTGGGGCGATTGGCGCCGTGAAACGCAATCGGCTCATGCTGTTCGTTAATCAGTCCCACCGGAATCAAAACCATACCGGCCCGAAACCCGAGCTCAGGCCAAGCATTGTAATCGATGTAAGCAAACTCCACACTCACCTCTTCCCCCGCATGTTCAAACTCGATCTCGGAGTTCAAGAGGATCTTATCGGTGAATTTGTATCCGGTGTAAAGAACCGCTCGGAGGAGATCAATCTGGTCTGTCGCTCCAGAGTCGGTCCCATCTTCTCGCTCTGAAGAGAAATTCTTGTAAACCATCTCTCCATAACCGGCGATAGACACCCCTTTTTTCACATGATAGACTTTAGAGGCAGCTGGACCTAAGCCATAGGCCGACTCCAACGTCGGCTCGACGACCTCACCCAGGCGGATCCGTTCAATCTCCTGAGTAAGGACGTCCACCTTCTGTTCCAGCTGCTCTAATTTTTCTCCATCCTGCTTCTCTTCCGCCCAAGCCAATGCGAAAGACATCAGAAAAGCGATCAATGTAATCCTGCGCTTCATTTTATCTCCTCCTTTGTTTTCGTTAGAGTTGTTTTTTCTGAGTTGACCACAATCCCCAAATTCGACAAATTCTCAGTCCCTGCAAATCGAACCCCGGTGGATCGATCTGGAACCAAATAGAACGCCCGAATCTGAGGAAACTTTTTAAGCCATTTTAATCCTTCCTTCTCTCCCATCACAAAAAGGGCCGTAGATAATGCGTCGGCATCTGTGGCGGAGGGACCGATGACCGTAACAGATCCATTAAATTTCACAGGATAACCCGATCGGGGATCCAAAATATGCCCATATCTTTTCCCATCCACCTCGATAAACCGCTCCGAATTTCCAGAAGTGGAGATAGCAACATCCGTTGCATAAAAAAAGACAACGCCTTGAGTTCGATCTTGAGGATCCGCCACCTCCATTTTCCAATCCTCCCCCTCAGGGCCGTGGCCTAAAACCAATATCTCTCCACCAAAATTAAGGAGCGCATTCGGAAAACCTTCTTTCTTCAAATACAGCGCAGCTCGATCTAAAGCATACCCTTTTCCGATTCCTCCCAGATCAATTCCAACTCCATTTTCACGAAAAAAGACCGTGTGGGAATCGTCGTCAAGAACTATTTTTTCAAAACCGACTTTCTGAAGAGCCTCTTGAACCCCTTGCTTTGTGGGAACGCGTCCTTCACCCCGAAAATCCCAAAGTTGGATTAAAGGTTCGACCGCGGGATCGAACGCGTTTTGGGTGAGTATTGCGTAATGAGAACTATAGGAAAGGGCCTCAAATAACCTTGGAGAGGTAGAAACAGGAGACGTGGCAGCCTGCGCATTGACCCGAGAAAGCTCACTATCGCTTCGATAACTACTCATCATCCTATCCAGATCGAGAATCTCTTGAAAAGCCTTAGAGATCGCCATCTCAGCTTTGCCAATGCGCTCGGTTATAACCGTGATCTCGCAAATCGTTCCCATGAGATATTGAGCGCGGCTCACAGACAAAGCTTGGGCCCTGCCCAAGCCCACCAAAAGAATGATCCCACTCAGCAGAAAATGGACACCCCTGTTGAAATTACGTTTCATAAAGATCATAAAAAAACTCAGACCCTCTCATTAGAACATGTTTGGCAACGACCAAAAACCTCGTGCCGATGCCAAAGAGGAACAAATCCAATCTCCTTGCAAGTCTTCTCCTGAATCTTTTCTACCCCGGGCCACTGAACTTCTCGGATATCCCCACACTCAATGCAGATCAGATGATCATGATGAGGACGCTCCTTTTTGATCTCATATTTAGAGATTCCCGTAGAAGTATGAACCTGGTCCGCAAGATCACAGGCTTCTAAAAGTTTCAGCATCCTGAAAACAGTGACCTTCCCTATTCTCTTGTGGCGAACCGCTTGATAGATCTCTTCCTGAGTTAAATGACGATCAGCCTCCAGGAGATAATTGAGGATAAATTCCCTCTGCGGGGTGGGTCTGAGCCCTTTGGAATAGAGATACTCGTTATAGACTTGCCGAATCCTCTCAGCATAGCCTTTACGCCCGGCGGTCCACGTCGGAAAAAATTTCAGTTCCTTTTCCATACAGCTCCATACAGTGAAATTCAATTTCAACCTAACATGGCGGATTACCCCTTGTCAAGTCCTTGCAGATCGTGACCCACGTTCTATTTAAAACGGAGCCAGCCGGGGGGAGCCCCAGCCCTGCGAGCCTCCTCTTCTAAATCAACAAGCTGCTTTTGGAGATCTTTCTTTTTTTGGAGCAGTTCTTGAAGTTTTTGCTGCTCGGATCGAACCTCAAGGATACGGGCATCGGCAGGAAGAGAATGGATTTTTGCCTCGGTCTCTCGAGTCTTGGCCTCGACCTCCGCAATCTTCGTGTTAAGAGAAGAAACCCTTTCTTGCCACCAAGCCCGGGCATGCCCTTCATTATCGGTCGGCTCCTCCAAAATATTAGACTCTTTAATCTCGGCGGCATAAACTTTTGGGATTAGCTCCAAAGATCCAAACCGACTGGGATTGGCTCGAATTATCAATTGACGGATCATCTGTTCATAAAGAGGAGAATCCCACTCGCGAGGCCCTTGGTAATGCTCTACAATTTTTCCTTCCCCATCAATCAAAAAAGTCTCGGGGAGCTTATAGACCTGATAAAGTTCAGAAACTCTCGTTAAAGAATCCAAAAGGACGGGAAAGGTAATTTTTTGTTCTTGAACAAAAGGCTCCACATCCTCTCGACCGGTTCGATCGACACTCACGGCCAAGAGTTCAAATCCACCTTCCCCTTTCAAAGACTGATAGAGCCTCTCCAAGGCAGGCATCTCCTCTTTGCAGGGACCACACCACGTTGCCCAAAAATTGAGGAGCAGGACTTTTCCACGGAGGGACGAAAGGCGATAGGTCTGATTTGAAAGAGAGGCGAGCTCAAAATCGGGGGCAACCTTTCCCAACTCAATCGGCTCCCGACTCCCCTCACGATAAAAAAGATAAACAACCCACGCTAATACTAGAATCCCAACGACAACAAAGAGATATTTTCTTTTATTTGGCATTCTTCAGGGTTGGCTTCACATTCCCCTTTTTCTTCTCGGAACTCTTAGGGGATTTTCCTTCTCCCTTTTCCTCTTCGGGTATTTGCCGAACCACCAACTCGAGCAAGGCTAGCGGGGCCCCATCCCCTCGTCGCCGTTCGAGTCGATAAATGCGAGTATATCCGCCATTGCGAGTTTGATACCGAGCGCCAATTTCCGAGAACAATTTCTTCAATGCCTCAGGCTTTAACAGCCGGCCTGCGGCCAATCTCCGAGCATGAAGGTCTCCTCTTTTGGCAAAAGTAATGAGAGGTTCCGCAAAACGTTGCACTTCCTTCGCCTTGGCTAGTGTCGTCTGAATCCTCTCATGGAGGATTAGAGAGGTCGCTAGATTGCGCAATAGAGCCATCCGATGTGCGGTGGGTCGTTTTAATTTTCGACCCTGTTTACGATGCCTCATGTTCGTCCTCGTCCTCTTTTAATTCTCCTAAAGCTAAAGTCTCTTCCGATGGAATCTGGGTCTGCCCCAAAAATTTTTCCCCCAATTTCATTCCTAAAGAAAGCCCCATCCCCGAAAGGATTTCCTTGATTTCATTGAGAGACTTTCGACCAAAATTCTTGGTTCGAAGCATCTCGGACTCGGTCCTCTGAACGAGATCGGCCAAACTTTTAACACCCACGTTCTTTAAACAATTGTAGGAGCGAACAGAAAGATCCAGCTCCTCAATGCTCCTCAAGAGATGCTCGTTGAGATCTCCCCCTTCCTCCGAAGAAGGATTAAAAGAGCGCTCCGACTGTTCATCAAAGTCAATAAAGACCGTGAGTTGTTCTTTCAAAATCTTAGCGGCATAAGCTAAAGCATTGCGTGGGGTCACATTGCCCGTAGCATCGGTCCAAATCTCAAAGACCAATTTATCATAATCCGTGATCTGACCCACACGAGCATGAGTGACGGCATAGTTCACCCGACGAATCGGAGAAAAGTTAGCATCCAGCAGTATCATGTCAACGGGCATCTCCTGTTCTTTATTTCTTTCTGCGGCAACAAACCCCCTCCCCGTATTCACCCGGACCTCCATCTCCAGTTTCCCTTCTTGATTCAAAGTAGCGATCGGATGCTCTGGATTCAATATGCGGATCCCCTCTGGAGTTTCAATATCCCCAGCTCGAACCACTTGAGCTCCGCGGATGGAAAGACGGAGGTCCTTGGGCCCCTCCACATCCATTCTCACCCGAACCTCTTTCAGGTTTAAAATGATATCGGTCACATCCTCTACGACCCCAGGGATGGTCGAAAATTCATGCAAAACCCCGTTGATGCGCACCGCGGTAATGGCCGCCCCCTGGATCGAGGATAACAGAACTCGCCGTAGCGCATTCCCTAAGGTAACTCCATAACCTCTTTCCAAGGGCTCAATGACGAACTTGCCGTAAGAAGGGGTCTCCGTCTCCACGTCACTCTGAACCTGATTCGGTTGAATTAAGTCTCTCCAATTACGGGCTATGATTGCCTCCATGTATTTTTCCCTCCTGCAACAAACGCAATAAATGCCGTTATGCTTCGTTGCTCTCCCTCGACACTCATTGCGGCGTACCGTAAGTACGCCTCATTCGGCCTCGGTCGAGCGCCTTGCCTAACGTCATTTCTTGCGTTTGTTGAATATCATTTTTCTGTCCGTTACTTTGAATACAATTCCACAACCAGCTGTTCTTGAATGGGGAATGTAACGTCGCTCCGAGCTGGCAATGTTTTCACCACCCCTTTGAAATTAGGACCGTCCAGTTCCAACCACGCGGGAATTCCCCTCTGTTCCACCTGCTTGAGAGATTCCAGGATCCTCTGTTGCTCCCGACTCTTCGGTCGAATCTCCAACACATCCCCCGTTTTGACCAACGTCGAAGGGACGCTGTTCCTCTTCCCATTCACTGAAATATGGCCGTGCAAAACCATCTGACGGGCCTGGGCTCGAGAGTCCGCAAACCCCAAGCGATAGACGGAATTATCGAGCCTGCGTTCCAAAAGCTGCAGGAGATATTCTCCCGTGATCCCTTTTCTGCGGCTCGCGATCCGAAAGTACCGCTCGAATTGGCGCTCAAGAACAGAATAAAGCCGACGCACCTTCTGCTTTTCACGCAGTTGCAACCCATAATCCGAAAGTTTGGGGTGAACCTGCCCATGCTGGCCAGGCGCATACTCCCTCCGCTCAATCGCACACTTGTCGGTGTAGCATCGAGCCCCTTTGAGAAAAAGCTTCACTTTTTCCCGACGACATAACCTACAGACAGATCCTGTTTGACGTGCCAACGATTTCCCTCCTTAAACGCGTCGCCGTTTGGGCGGACGACAGCCATTATGCGGGATTGGGGTCACATCTCGAATCGTAGAAATGCTAAACCCCGCCGCCTTTAAAGCCCTCATGGCGGTTTCTCTACCCGCCCCTGGACCACTCACATGGATTACAACCGACTTCATTCCATGATCGGATGCGCCCCGGGCTGCTCGTTCTGCCGCCACCTGCGCGGCAAAAGGGGTCCCTTTTCGCGAACCCTTAAATCCGCAGCTCCCAGCGCTAGACCACGAAACCACATTCCCCTGAACGTCGGTAATAGTTACAAGGGTGTTGTTAAAACTCGCTTGGACATGAACGATCCCGTTGGGGACGTTCCTCTTAACCCCTTTTTTCTTCCTTTTTTTAGCGGTGGCCGCCGGTGCGGGAACCGCCGCTGCTACTGTTTCTTCTGCCATAACATTGACTCCTTATTTCGATGTTGGGGCCTTCTTTTTGCCGGCGATCGGTTTCCTCTTTCCTTTCCGAGTCCGTGCGTTGGTATGAGTTCTCTGCCCCCGAACCGGCAACCCTTTTCGATGACGCAACCCCTTGTAACAACCGATGTCCATCAACCGTTTGATATTCATCGTTACTTCACGACGAAGATCTCCTTCCACCTTGCAAGCCCCTTCGATCACTTTTCGAATGGCGGCGGTCTGATCTTCCGTGAGCTTATCCGTCCGAATGCTACTGTCCACTTGGGCATCTTTTAAAATCTTTTGGGCCAGAGGCCTCCCAATCCCATAAATATAGGTTAAAGCGATGTCAATCCGTTTATTCTTGGGTAAATCGACCCCTGCAATTCTTGCCATCGATACTCTCCTCTACCCTTGGCGTTGCTTGTGCTTCCAGTTCTCACAGATCACTCGCACAACACCTCGGCGAACAACGATTTTGCACTTTTTACAGATCTTTTTAACTGATGATCTTACTTTCATATATCACTTGGCTCTAAAAGTAATCCGACCTCGTGTGAGATCGTAGGGAGACAGCTCCATTGTTACTTTGTCCCCCGGAAGTATTCGAATATAATGCATCCGCATCTTCCCTGAAATATGAGCTAAAACCTTGTGGCCATTTTCCAACTGTACCCGAAACATAGCATTAGGCAACGGCTCTATGACAGTCCCTTCTACAACAATCGATTCTTCCTTCGGCATGAACCCCTTTCTTAATCTAACCTCGACAAAATAATTGGCCCCTCATTGGCAATGGCGATCGTATGTTCGTAATGAGCCGAAAGCTTCCGGTCTCTCGTAACCGCCGTCCACCCATCCTCTAAAATCTCCACCTCATGGGTCCCTTCATTGATCATCGGCTCGATGGCCAAAACCAATCCCACCTCCAACCGAATCCCTTTTCCAGGAACGCCATGATTGGGAATCTGAGGATCTTCATGCAAAGATCGACCAATCCCATGCCCTACAAAATCTCGAACAACGGAGTATCCCTGTTCCTCCACATGCTTCTGGACCGCTGCCGAGATATCGGAAAGTCTCCCCCCAACCACCGCTTTTTCAATCCCTTTATAAAGAGACTCCTCCGTTATCTTCATCAATCGTTGGGCTCGCTCACTCACCTTTCCCACCGAAACCGTCACCGCCGCATCCCCATAATAACCTTCACAAATCGCTCCGAGATCCAATCCGACAATGTCCCCCTCTCGAAGCTCTCTCTTCGACGGAATGCCATGAACCACTTCCTCATTGACAGAAGCGCAGAGTGTCCGGGGATAGCCCCGATACCCCAAGAAAGCGGGCTTCATCCCCTTCTGTCGAAGCTGCTTCTCCGCTTTTCGATCCAGATCCAGGGTTCGAACACCCGGTCGAATCTCCTCTTGAAGCTCCCGCAAAACCTCGGCCACCGCTTTGCATGCAACCCGAATTCTCTCAATCTCCTGAGGCGTTTTGAGGATGACCATCAGTGAGGCCGTCCCACAATCTTCAAGAGTCGATCAAAAATCTCCTCCACGGTCCCTTGACCTTGGATAGGGTGAAGAACGGACCGCTCTTTATAAAACTGAATCAGCGGTTGCGTTTGCCTCTCATAGACTTTGAGCCTTTCCCGAACAACCTCTTCGCGATCATCCTCTCTTTGAATTAACGCCGCCCCGCAACGATCACATTTTCCACTTTCCTTCGTCGGGTTGAAATTCACATGATAAACGGCTCCGCATCCCTTACAAACCCGACGTCCCGATAACCTTTGAGTCAACTCCTCAACATCCACATCCAACAGAAGAACGTGCTCTACAGATCTCCCCTGTCTTTTCAACAGGGTCGAGAGGGCCTCTGCTTGCGCTTGGGTTCGAGGAAAGCCATCCAGGATCACCCCCTGGGCTGCATCCTTCCGCCGCAACCGTTCCTCCACCAAATCGACCATCACCCCATCTGGAACGAGCTCCCCTCGACGGATATACTCCTGGGCCTCTCGACCTAAAGGACTTTTGCCGTCACCAATCGCCTCCCTCAAAATATCCCCTGTCGACACATGCGGGATTTTTAATGTTTGAGAGAGTCGCCTCGCCTGCGTTCCTTTTCCCGCTCCTGGGGGACCCAGCAACACGATATCCATTTTTAGCCTCGACGGCCTCGAATCCTCCCCCCTTTTACAAACCCCTCATATTGACGCGTGAGCAAATGGCTCTCAATCTGACCCACAGTGTCTAAAGCCACACCCACCACAATGAGCAGAGCCGTCCCACCGAAAAGGAACGGGACATTGAGCGACATCACGAGCATCGAAGGGAGGACACAAACCAACGCCACGTAGATCGCCCCCGAAAGGGTGATTCGTGTCAGGATGCGATCCAGATAATCCGCCGTGCTTTTACCAGGCCGAATCCCCGGAACATAACCCCCATATTTCCGGAGGTTTTCCGAAACATCGACCGGATTAAAAACAATGGCCGTATAAAAATAGCAAAAGAAAAGGATCAATCCTCCATAAACGAGGTTATAAACTGTGCTTCTTGGGTCTAAATGATCTCGAAACCAAACAATCCAAGGAGCCTGAATAAAATTGGCAATGGTTAACGGAAACATCAATAAGGAAGAGGCAAAGATAGGAGGAATGACTCCCGACGTATTGAGCTTCAATGGAAGAAAACTGCTCTGTCCTCCGTAGACCCGTCGACCAATGACACGCTGGGAATACTGAACCGGAATGCGCCGTTGTCCTCGTTCCATAAAGATAATGATACCGACCACCCCAACGGCCAACGCTAAAATAAATAGAACGGTCAACAAATTCATCTCACCGGTTCGGATCAGCTCAAAGCTATTAGTTGCCGCTGAAGGGAGTCGGGTGACGATCCCCGCATAGATGATCAGCGAGATTCCATTCCCAATCCCTTTCTCCGTGATCTGTTCTCCCAACCACATAATAAAAGCCGTCCCTGAGGTTAATGTTAAAACCGTCATCAAACGAAAAGACCAACCGGCGCTCTGAACGATCGCGACGTCCGTGGGACTCTTCAAGCTCTCTAAACCGATACTGATCCCAAGAGACTGGATAATGCTCAAAACAACAGTTCCATAACGGGTATATTGAATAATCTTTTTTCGCCCAAGCTCCCCCTCCTTAGAAAGTTCTTCGAGTCGAGGAACCACCACCGTTAAAAGCTGCAAGATAATCGAAGCGCTAATGTAGGGCATGATCCCCAACGCGAAGATCGAAAACTGTTCAAAAGCTCCACCTGAAAAGAGATTGATGATCCCAAACAGGGTGTTTTGAGCCTGGGAAAAGAAATCGGCCAACGCTCCGCTATTCACGCCCGGGGTCGGAATAAAAACCCCCACACGGTAAACCGCCAAAAGCAAAAGGGTAATTCCAATTCGGCGTCGCAGCTCCGGAATTCTAGGAATATTTTCGATTCCACCGATCATTGAATAGCTCCAGGGATAACTCCAGCGGAAATAGCCTCAAGGGTCCCACCAACCGCTTCGACCTTGTTTTTCGCCGCAACGCTAAAGGCATGAGCCTTTATAACCAATTTCTTGGAAAGCGCTCCACCCGCAAGGATTTTAATGCGCGCGGCGGATCTCTTTACAAGCCTCTTCTCACACAAAGTTTTCATATCCACAACAGCCCCCGCATCAAACCTCTTCTCCAAATCTCCTACATTCACTATCGTTGAGACTTCACGAAAAGGGTTCACAAACCCGCGTTTGGGAACACGCCGTTGCAAAGGCATTTGTCCCCCTTCGAAACCGGCGGTGGCCATCCGACCGGTCCGCGATCTCTGCCCTTTGACGCCTCTGCCCGCCGTCTTTCCACGACCGGACCCGCGCCCTCGCCCCACGCGCAACGGTTTGCTCACAGCCCCTTTGGGAGGAGTCATGTCATGAAGGTTCATAGGCTTCCTCCTTAACGGGAACTCGAAGACTGCAAAGAGCATTCAGTGTTGCTTTAATCACGTTATGAGGATTCGTTGTCCCCAACGATTTTGTCAGGATATTTCGAATCCCGGCCGACTCAATGACGGCCCGAACAGCCCCTCCCGCAATCACCCCCGTCCCCTCCGATGCGGGGCGCAAAAAAACCCTTCCCGCTCCGAAATGGCCGATGACCTCATGAGGAATGGTGCTGTTGACCACGGGAACTCGAACCAGGCTTTTCTTGGCCCTCTCGACCGCTTTTCGGATCGCCTCTGGAACCCCTTTAGCCTTCCCCAAACCATAGCCGACATGCCCCTGCCCATCCCCCACAGTGACAATGGCAGCGAAACTAAAGCGTTTCCCCCCTTTGACCACTTTGGCCACGCGTCCCACATGGACCACCTTCTCTTTAAGCTCTAATTCTGATGGATCGATTCTTTCTACCACCCTACACTTCCTTTCACTAAAACTGTAATCCCCCAGATCGAGCCGCCTCCGCCAAGGCTTTAACTCGACCATGATACTTAAAAGGCCCTCGATCTAAAACCACTTTTTCAATCTTTTGCTCCAAGGCCTTCCGCGCTAGGAGCTCCCCCACTTTCGTCGCCCGCTCCGTTTTCTTGCTTTTAACGTCACTCTTAAGCTCTGGACTCAAGGAAGAGACCGCAACCAATGTGCGCCCGGCGATATCGTCGATAAGCTGGGCGTGGATGTGCTTCCCACTTCGATAAACGGACAGACGAGGACGCGATGGATTCCCCTTCAGCCCCAACCGCACTCGGCGATGCCGAATTTCTCTCATCTCTTTTTTACGCGACCGAATCATCGTCTAAACTCCTTCTAACTAAGCAGCGGACTTGGTTCCTGCTGCCTTTCCCACCTTCCTCTTTAACCGCTCTCCAGTGTATTGGATGCCCTTCCCTTTATACGGTTCCGGCGGGCGAAGCGACCGTATCTCTGCCGCCACCTGTCCCACCTGATGTTTATCGGCTCCCTGAATCACAATGTGAGTTTGCTTATCCACCTTCATATGAATCCCTTCTGGAATCCGATAACGAATCTGCTGAGAAAACCCCAAGCTCAATACAATCTCTTTTGCTTGAATTTCCGCTCGATACCCCACTCCCACAATATCTAAAGACTTTTCATATCCTTTAAGGACCCCGTCCACCATGTTTTGGACGAGACTGCGGGCCAAACCATGCAGAGACCGAGCACCCGCTTCCTCCGAATCTCTTTTAAAAAGGATCTGCCCCTCTTGTTTCTCCAACGTAATACCGTTGGGAAGTGAAACATGGAGTTTCCCCTTCGGCCCTTCAATGAAGATCTCCCCCCCTTTGAGATTAAACTGAACCTCTTTGGGAAGGATAACCGGTTTTTTCCCTATTCTTGACATATTACCAAACCTCGCAAAGAATCTCCCCCCCCACCTTCGTCTCGCGGGCCTCTTTATCGCTTAGAATCCCACGCGGGGTTGAGAGAATAACCAAACCAAAGCCACTTAAGGCCTTGGGGATTTCGGCATATGGGGCGTAAACTCGACAACCCGGCTTGCTAACACGACGGAGCCCTTCAATGGGATAAGGAGAATTGCCGCCTTTTCGAAGCGCCACACGAAGAAACTGCCTCGTCCCCACCTCCACTTTCTGATAAGAAGGAACATAGCCTTGAACGTTTAAGACGCGAAGGATATCCTCCTTGACCCGCGAATAAGGGAGCGTGACTCCATTATGGCGAGCCTGAATGGCGTTACGAATTTGAGTCAACATGTCTGCAATCGGGTCTGTTAGCATATCATTACCAACTGGCCTTTCGAACCCCTGGAACCTCGCCACGAGAAGCAAGCCCTCGGAAGCAGAGTCGGCAAAGCGCAAATTTCCGATAGTAGCCTCTAGATCGACCACACTTTAAGCACCGATTGTGCTTCCGAACCGGAAACTTAGGCGCTCGCTGCGCTTTAACCATCCAACAGGTCTTGGCCAATTCAACCTCCTTTATTAAACGCTTCGAAATGGCATCCCTAATGCCTTCAACAAAACTCTTGCCTCATCATCGTTCTTGGCCGTGGTGACAAATGTGATATTCATCCCCATCGGTTTAATGACATTATCAAAATGGATCTCAGGAAAAATGATCTGCTCTTTTAAACCAAGCGTGTAATTCCCCTTCCCATCCATCGATTTGGGATCCACCCCCTTAAAATCACGGACACGCGGCAAAGCGATGTTAATGAGTCGATCCAAAAACTCATACATATTTTTCTTCCGCAATGTCACCATCGCCCCAATCGCAGCCCCCTCGCGAACTTTAAAAGCTGAGATCGATTTTCGAGCGCGCGTTACAACCGGTTTCTGCCCTGTAATCTGAGCCAGCTCGGAAGTAGCCGCCTCTAGAAGCTTTGGGTTCTCAATGGCTTGTCCCAACCCCATGTTCAGCACGATCTTCTCCAATCGAGGGGCCTGAAGAGCATTTTTATACCCAAAGGTTTTTATGAGTTGAGGAATGACCTCTTTACGATATTTTTCTACAAGTCGAGCCATATTTAATCCAACACCTCTTTGCACTTTTTACAAAACCGAACCTTCGTTCCATCTTGCAAAATCTTTTTCCCCGTTCGAACAGGGCGACGACACTTGGGACACAGAAGCATCAGGTTCGAAAGTTGAATCGGGGCATCCTTTTCCAGAATCCCACCCGTGGGCATCTGGGCTGAAGGACGGCTGTGACGTTTGACCCTGTTCACTTTCTCCACAATCGCCCGGTGATGCTTGGTGATCACCTTAACGACCTTTCCCGATTTTCCCCGCTCCCGTCCTTTCATCACCTGGACGGTATCTCCTTTTCGAACATGAAAAGAATCTTGCAACATCGTTACCAAACCTCAGGCGCTAAAGAAATAATTTTCATAAACTTTTTAGCTCGAAGCTCGCGAGCCACCGGACCAAAGATGCGAGTCCCTACCGGCTCCAGCTGCGTGTTAATAAGAACCGCAGAGTTATCATCAAAACGGATATAAGAACCATCGGCCCGCGGGATCTCCCTTTTGGTTCGCACCACCACGGCTCGAGCCACCTCCCCTTTCTTCACCTTAGAATTGGGAATGGCCTCGCGAATCGCAACGACAATCACATCCCCCACCGTGGCATAGCGACGACGAGTCCCTCCAAGCACCTTAATGCACTGGACCTTTCTCGCTCCCGAGTTGTCTGCTGCATTTAATACTGTTTTCGTCTGAATCATATTTCAGCTCGTTTGACGATTTCGGTGATTCGCCACCGTTTTTCCCGACTCAACGGATGGCACTCCGTAATCCGCACGCGATCCCCCGCTTGAGCCTCTTCCTTGGCATCATGAACCTTATACTTCTTCTGCATACGAAGATATTTCTGATACAAAGGATGTTGCACCGTTCGTTCCACCGACACAACGGCCGTCTTTTGCATTTTATGACTCATAACAGTTCCAACTAGCGATTTTTTGCTTCCCATGGGCTCTCCAATCCTTTATTTTCCCACCGCAGAACCTTTTAGTTCTTGCTCTCGACGCACCGTAAGTATCCGAGCCACCTCTCGACGCAAAATCTTAAATCGAGCTGTATTCTTGGCCTGCCCAATCGATTTCTGGACTCGGAGTTTAAAAAGCTCTTCTCGACTCTCCCGCTCCTTCTTTTGAAGCTCTTCCTTAGAGAGATCCTTTAAATCTTGGGCTTTCATCCCAGCGCCTCCCGTCTCACAAATCGCGTTGGGAAAGGAAGCTTATGAGAAGCAAGACGAAATGCCTCTTGAGCCGTCCCTTCGGAAACTCCCTCCATCTCAAACAAGATGACCCCGGGCTGCACTCGAGCCACCCAATCGGTAACAGGACCTTTCCCCTTCCCCATTCGAGTTTCCAGAGGTTTCTTCGTTATAGGCTTATCCGGAAAAAGCCGAATCCAAAGTTTGCCGCCTCGTTGAATATATCGAGTGACCGCGATGCGGCCTGCTTCAATCTGCCGCGTGGTCAGCCATCCTCGCCCTAAAATCTGCAAACCATAGTCGCCAAAACCCAAGAAACACCCTCGCGTCGCGTTTCCTTTGACACGCCCTTTCTGCTGCTTACGATACTTTACCTTCGCTGGCATCAACATCGTTAAACCCTTGGCCTCTCAGTCCCTCGGACCTTGCTTTCTAGAATCTCTCCCTTATAAATCCAAACCTTGACTCCAATCGTCCCATAGGTGGTGTGCGCGGTGGCCACTCCATAATCAATATCGGCCCGAAGCGTGTGAAGGGGAACTCCCCCTTCTCGAACCCATTCTGTGCGAGCAATCTCCGCCCCTGCGAGTCGCCCCCCACAGGTCACCTTGATCCCCTTGGCCCCAAACTTGAACGCAGACGCCACTGTCTTTTTCATCAAGCGACGAAACGCAACCCTTCGCTCCAACTGAGTTGCCATGTTCTCGGAAACAAGCTGGGCATCGATCTCCGGCTTCCGAACCTCAATAATATTGACCAGAACTTCTTTACCCAACATCTTTTGGATCTCTGCCTTAAGGGCATCCACCTCTGCCCCACGCTTGCCGATAATGATACCGGGTCGGGCTGTGTAGACATCCAGTTTTACCTTATTTGCAGCCCTTTCAATCACCACTTTGGAGATTCCCGCATGGTAGAGCTTCTTCTTCACAAACCCTCGAACTTTAATATCCGAATGAAGCCACTTGGCGTAATCCCTCTCCGCATACCAGCGAGAGTCCCAATTCTTAATGATCCCTAACCGAAACCCAATTGGATTGACTTTCTGCCCCATTTATATCTCCTCCAGGGTCACAGTGATGTGGGTCGTTCTTTTCTTAATGGGTAGCGCTCTCCCTCGCATCGAAGGTCGATGGCGATACAGAATAGGTCCACCCCCGATATCCAAAACTTTAACATAGAGATTGTCGATATCCACATTCCCTTTATTCTCCGCGTTAGCAACCGCTGAACGAATCAGCTTCGACAGAACCGGAGCAGCGGAGGTGTGTGTCCAACGAAGGATAGCCAATGCCTCCTCAACCTTTTTACCCCGGACCAGCTGCGCCGTATTATTCACCTTCCGTGGAGCAATCCGACCAAACCGCAAAATGGCTCGCGTTGCCGCCATTATTTTTTACCTCCCGCTGGCGCGGCAGCGGCTGGAGCGGCTCCTGGAGCAGCCCCTGGAGCTCGAGGAGCACCACCGGACTTCGTAGTAACCTCTGCCTTACGCTCACCCGAGTGAACAATAAAGGTCCGAGTTGGCGCAAACTCCCCTAATCGGTGCCCCACCATATTCTCGGTGACAAAAACCGGGACAAATTTCCTCCCGTTGTGAACAGCAAAGGTGAATCCGATCATCTCCGGAAGAATTGTAGAGCGTCGCGACCAAGTTTTGATCGGCCTCTTTTGCTTCGACTGCTCCATCGCCGAAACCTTTTTCATCAACTTCGCGTCTACGAAAGCGCCTTTTTTTATAGATCGCGGCATAAAAATTCCTTATTTAATAACCATGATGTTGATAAAGGTCTCAGATACGAGGCGGTTCGCTGAGGCGCGACGCAAGCGTACTTAGAGGGTACGCTGAGGAGCGACCGAAGCGAACAACGAAGTAGCTGGGCCTGTATCAACATCATGATCCTTTTACTTTCTCCGTTTCACAATAAATTTGTTAGTCCGTTTATTCTTTCGAGTCTTATAACCCTTTGTTGGAAGACCCCACGGGCTCACAGGATGAGGATTCCCTTGCCCCGATTTTCCTTCTCCGCCACCATGGGGATGATCCACTGGATTCATCGATACGCCACGATTGTGGGGCATCCGACCGAACCACCGGGATCTTCCGGCCTTGCCCACAGCGATATTTTCATGATCGATATTCCCCAACTGCCCCACGGTTGCCTTGCACTCCGCAAGGATTTTCCGAATCTCTCCTGAAGGGAGCCGAACCTGAGCCTGCCCTTCCTCTTTTGCCAAAAGCTGAGCGGAACCTCCCGCGCTGCGGACAACCTGTCCCCCTCTTCCAGGATAAAGTTCAATATTGTGGATCGTTGTCCCATCGGGGATCGCTTTTAAAGGGAGAACATTTCCTGGCCGGATCTCCACATTTTCGCCGGATTCCACAACATCCCCTATCTTCAATCCCACAGGGGCTAAGATGTAACGTCTCTCTCCATCGGGGTAAATCACCAACGCAATTCGAGCGGACCGATTGGGATCATACTCCACCGATAAAACCTTGGCTGAAAGCGCCCGATCCCGCTTAAAATCAATGACACGGTAGCGACGTTTGTGTCCTCCTCCCATGAATCGGCTCGTAACCCGACCGTAGGAATTCCGTCCCCCCGTTTTTCTCATCGGGCCCAGCAAAGACTTCTCAGGCTTCGATCTCGTGATCTCCGCAAAATCGGAGATCGTCATGCCTCGACGGCCTGGAGTTATTGGCGCGGGTGTAAAAGTTCCCATGAATTACAAACCTTCCACTAAGTCAATCCGACTTCCTTCTTTTAACGTTGCAATTGCCTTTTTCCAATTCGGCTTTTTCGTCCATCCATATCGGGTTCGACGACTTTTCCCGCGAAACCGAAGGGTGTGCACTTTTTCAACCTTTACCTTAAAAAGGTTTTCAACCGCCTCTTTAATCTGCTGTTTCGTCGAATCCAGATGAACCTCAAACAGGATCTGATTTCTCTCCTCTTTAAGACGAGTCCCTTTCTCTGTGAGCAGAGGGCGAATTATAATAGAATAAGGATCGATCATGACACTAACCTCTGCTCCATTTTTCGCAAACCCGATTCGGTAATCAACATCTGTGGGAAACGAAGAACATCGATAACATTCAACTGATCCGCCTGCACTACTTTAAAACCTTTGAGATTGCGGATCGAACGTTCCACCGACTCCGACTTCTCTCCCAACACGATTAAAGCCTTTTTTAAACCTAACCTTGCCAACGTCCCTGCGGCCTCCTTTGTTTTTGCGGAGGGAATCTCCAACCGATCCACCACCCACAAGGCCTCCTCTTTCAAACGGCTGGCTAACACCACCTTCAACGCCAAACGCCTCGCCTGTTTGGGAATAGAATAACTATAATCCCGCGGCTGGGGACCAAAAGTGACTCCGCCGTGCCGCCAATGAGGGGCCCGAGTGGATCCTGCCCGTGCGCGACCCGTCCCTTTCTGTTTCCACGGCTTCTTCCCCCCACCGGAAACGAGACCTCGAGTCTTGGTCGAAGCGGTCCCCCGACGAAGATTGGCCATGAGATTTTTCACGGCCTCATAGACCACACCCGTTTTCTTAGAACTGGAAAAAATCCCATCCGAGATCTCCACCGTCCCTACCTTCTCTTTCCCTATGTTCCAAAGATCTAATTTCGCCATGTTCCTAACATTTAATCCCTTGATCCGCATGTCGAACCACAACCCACCCGTTCCGACCTCCGGGGACAGCGCCACTCACTACCAAAAGGTTCTCTTTCGGGTCCACCTGAACAACCTTAAGATGTTTCACCGTGATACGTTTACTCCCCATGTGACCGGGCAACTTTTTCCCTTTAATAACTCGCCCAGGAAAGGTATTAGAGCCAATCGACCCAGGAGCTCGATAAAACATCGATCCATGGGAGGCAGGCCCTCCCGCGAAGTGATGCCGTTTGATCACTCCCGCAAATCCCTTTCCTTTGCTAGTTCCAATCATATCCACAGAATCACCGGATTTAAATTGTTCCACCGACAACGAAGCTCCAACCTCCGGGAGAACCTTATCCGACGTTAAAACACGAAATTCCACAAATCGCTTAAAGTAAGGGCCACCGATCTTCTCACAACGCTTCTGCTGAGGTTTTGCAATCTGATCCTTCTCCTTTTCATCATAGCCAACCTGAATGGCGCGATAACCCTCTCGTTCTGGAGTCCGAACCTCCGTCACCTTGCAAGGCTGCGCCGCAATCAGGGTAACCACGATCCGCTCCCCTCGCTCATCAAACATCTGCGACATCCCTATTTTTCTGCCTACTAACATAAAATTTCCACTAAGCGGTTTTAATCTCTACATCGACTCCTGCAGCCAAATCGAGCTTCATCAACGCATCGACAGTTTGCTGCGTGGGCTCCACAATATCTAAAAGTCGTTTATGAGTGCGAATCTCAAACTGCTCTCGCGATTTTTTGTCCACATGAGGAGATCGAAGCACCGTGAAACGCTCAATCCGTGTGGGAAGCGGAATAGGGCCACACACCTTAGCCCCTGTTCGGCGAACTGTCTCCACGATCTCTTTGACCGATAGATCTAGCACCCGATGGTCAAACGCTTTAAGTCGAATTCGAATTTTTTGCTCTGCTGTTGTCATACTTTGTCATCCTGATCCCTGCCATGGCGGGGGTCATTTATTAATCTCACTCACAATGCCGGCTCCCACCGTTCTTCCACCCTCCCGTATCGCAAACCGTAGCTCCTTATCCATCGCAATCGGCATGATTAACTCTACCTCCATCGTCACATTGTCCCCAGGCATCACC